>JALHOJ010000063.1 GCA_022843045.1 Phycisphaerales bacterium | reverse complement strand
AGACCCGCGGCCTCATCAACGCCCGCACGCTCGCGCTCATGAAGCCCCGCGCGATCCTGATCAACACCGCCCGCGGCCCCATCGTCGACGAAGCCGCCCTCGTCGACACCCTCAAGAGCAAGCGGCTCTACGGGGCGGGCCTCGACGTCTTCGAGCAGGAACCCAAGGTCCATCCAGGGCTGATGGGGCTGGAAAACGTCGTGATGACGCCCCACGTCGGCAGCGGCGAGGAAAAGTACCGCGCCCTGATGGCCGAGATCAGCTGGGCCAACGCGCGGGCAATCCTCGAAGGGCGAGAGCCGCCGAATCGGGTCGTGTGATAAGCGTGATCGCTCTGCTGCGGCATTCGGCATTCGTAGTTCGGCATTCGTGAATACGCAAGTGACCGCCTGCTGTTCGCAGCGAGTGCCAAAGCCCGAATGCCGCGCTCTTCCCATGAAATGCAAACGGGCCGCCCCCCCGCGCGACCCGGCGACCCCCTTCTCTCATCAAACATGACCGATGCTCACTCACGCGGCATCGGAACTTCCTTCATCAGCAGGATGCGAGGCTTCGTGCCTCGATTCGTCACATTTGACCGATCCACCACCATCACAAACCGCCGACGCACGCTGGGCGTGATCGGATCCGCCGTGTCCAGGCCTTCCACGTCGCTGCGTTGGAACCCGGCAAGCGTGAACCAGACCGCGTACACATCGCTGCGGTTGGTCACGGTGTTGAGGAAGTTGTTGGCGAGGATCAGCTTCTCGTCGTACTCGTTGGCGATGCCCGCGGTTGCCAGCCGCGGATCGGCGCGAGAGAAGAGCGGCTGACGCTCGTAGGGATTGTCAAAGGGATCGTCCGCCGCGGGCGGGATGTTCGTCGCGACCGTGGGCAGCCCCAGATCGATGCGACCGGCCTGTGGGTCGATCTCGTCGAACGTGCTGTTGAGCTGGCGACGCTGACCGGCGCCCGGGCCGACCACAGTCTGATCGAAACCCAGTGCATCGATGTTGTAGGGTGCGGCCGCCCAGGGAGTGTGGCGTGGCTGGTTCGCGGCCTTGAGCACGCCCGAGGGCCATCGCGACGTGTAGCTGGTGGGCGCCTCGTTCGCACGGGAACGCACCGAGAGCAGTTCACCGACACTGCGGAACCCGGGCTGGCCCTCGATGCCCATGATGCGGGACGATGAACGTGCGTTGGTGCCCACTGCACCCGAGACCGGATCGTCGAACACGTATGGGTCCACGTCTCCCGCACCATCGGTCCGTGACAAGAAGAGCGACGCCACCGGTTCATAGGTAGGAGCTGCGGGCGCATCGGGCAAGATGTCGCCAGGTCCGCCGCCGATGCCGCGGATGTTGACCACATGGTCGTACGCAGCGCGACTCATCACCACTGGAACCATGTCGCGATACCCCGCGATGCCTGCGGCAAGGTCCAAGGTTTGGTTCAGCGGCAACACCGGACGCACACCCGCCACCTGACGGAACCAGTCTGCGTCACCCACCGCGCCGACGCCGGTCGGAAGCAGGGTCGTCAGCCTGGCTGTACCGCCCACCGGATCACCCACGGGGTCGGTCGTGTCGGGCTGCACATATGCCCGCGGCGTCACGCCTGGCAGCAACCGCAAGACTTCGACCGGGGCGGTATTGACGTTGATCAGGCCCTGGCGAGGCGAGAGCCGCCCCGCGTTCTCGCCGGTCTGCGGTGCTGGGTTGGCGGGATCGGTCGCGGGGGTTTCAAATTGTTCGAGCACCATCTGTGCCAGCGGAACAGCGGGGCCCACCACGCGCTCGGCGGTGTTGCCGGCCGTGTCGAGATCGATCACCGTGTCGGGCGTGTCGGCGTCGACGAATGGCACGAAGTGGTCGAGGCGGAGATTGCCGCGATCAAAGAGCATCGTGTCCGTCGAGTCGTCACCGGCCTCGAGCGTGCTCGAAGTGCCGGGCACGCGGGCACCGGGCGGAGGCTTGAGATGGAACGGGCCATTGCCCGTCGATTCGCTCGCGAGCCCGGTGAGGGCGTACGGCGAGCGAAGCAGGTTGATGTCGCGTGTGTGCGCCCCGGCGTGCCGCGGAATGGCGTCGTAAAGACGATTCTCATACCCCATCGCCGCGGCGAGAGCCTCGCCCAGCGTCGTATACCGCGCGTTGTTGGCCTGGATCTGCGCCAACGACTGTGCGAACGGCGTGAACGCGCGCACCGTCGGCTGCCCGCTCGCAGGGAAGTTGAACGGAGCCTCGAGCGGCCCGATGCCCAGCGGACGGAGCATGTCACCCAGACGCAGGATCGACACCCAGCGGTAGTAGTGATCTGATTCGTTGAATCGCTGTGCGCTGCCGAATGCGCCGCCGCCGCCGGTGTTGCCGGTGCTGCGACGGACGTCGACGTCGCGGTAGAAGTTGTTGGATAGGCGGCCGCGCTCGGGATCTGAATCCATCGAGACCTGCGGATACATCTCGGGATAGGCGAGGTAGCCGGTGAGAAGCGGCGTGCCGGGTGGCTGGTTGGCCCCGGGGAACCCGCCGCCCGGAAGAAGCGCCTGGATCGTCGCATTGGGTCGACGATCAATCGAGCCCTCGAGCGAGCGTGCAGCACTTGGAGCCGCCAGGAAGCCGAAGTTGGTCGTATCCAAGTAACCTCGAGGCACGATGTTGTTCGGTGCTTGCCAGAGGTATGTCGCTGGCAGGATACTGGATTCAGCCAGTGTCGGTTCATCGCTCGACGGTGTCGAGCTGAACGCGGGGGTTGCGCTCTGGAACTCGATCCACTGCCGCAGGCTCCTCGCCGCGCCGTTCCAGTTGTCCGGCGCGGAGTCGCGGAAGTCACTGGTCAGATCAAACTCGACGCTGGTGCTGGCGGACGCGAGATAGTCCTGCCACAGCGGGCTCTGACGGAACAAGTTCCAAGACGCACCAGGCGTATCGCTATCCCAGTACTTTGCTTCCAGGCAGTAGCCAGGCAGCACGTCATTGGGAATGCTCTGCTGAGGGTCAAACGGATCGTTGATGTTCAGGCTGCTCTGCGGGTCCGAGGGACGAAGCACCGTGGCCCACAGCACCAAGCTGTAGCCAGCGCGATCGGGGTCATTGGCGGGATTGGGAACCGCATCACGCGTGTTGCTGCCGACCACAATCACGGGCTTGCCGGCCTCCAACTGCGTCCGCAGGTTCGCGTCCGAAGGAATGCGCAAACGATCCACCATCTGGTCGTTGTCCCACGCGTTGAAGCCCATGCGCCATGCCGTGGCGGACCCGACCGCCGCCTGAGGCCGGCGATCAATTGAGTCTTGCGTGCCGCCACCCGCAGCGGAGTTGAAGGGCACGCCCAGGAAGTCGTTGGTGAACAGCGGCGCCGGGAACCAATTGCTTTCGACCGGCGCAGTGCCGGACGTCGGGCGCTGCGCGCGGACCGTCCGCCACAGCGTCGCGGTGCGCTCGAATGGGGGGCCTGCGACTGGTGGAGCGGCCTGCGGCGGAATCGCGTTCACAAACACGTTGATGTTCTGCATGCCCGCCGACGAAAAGCCCGCGGGCGGCGTGCTGGTGGGCGTGGGGCGTTCCCAGATCATCGGGATCCAGTACGCGCCGTTGGGGTTGAAGAGGTCGGTTGCGAGGCTCGTATCGGAGCCCGCGCGGGCGAGTTGATTCTCGATCACGCGCTTCATGAACGGGCCAAGTTCCAGCCACGCCTGTCCATCGGCAAGGCCGTCGGTGCCGAAGTTCGCACCATCGCCACCTCCATCGAGCGGCGTCGAAGTCTGCGCAAGCCCAAACAAGCTCGGGTTCGCGTTGTTGATCGAGATCAGCCGCTCCCGGATGCGGAAGGGAGATTCGCTCAGCGCATAGCACACGACCGTCTTGCCGGCAGGAATGCGGATCGGATTGAGGGTGGTCGGCACGGTCGTGCCGACGGAGAACGCTCGCTGCAAGTCCGACGCGCTGCTGGGGTCGCCCGGCACGCCGTCCTCGCCCGGAATCGCGATGCGCCCATCGGGGCGATCGAGGTAGTAGTCCTGTCCGACGTTCGCGCCGGTCGCGGCCACGTTGGCGTCGCTGAAGGTGTACTGCTCGTTGAGCGCCATCAGCATGTAGCTGCGGTTGCCGAAGCGGATGTAGTGGAAGTCGCTGATCGAATCAACCGGCGCGGGCGCCGTGGCAGCGCCCAGGAACGTCGGATCGCTGACGTCGATGAGGTCGCCCCGACCCCACGCGCCAAAGACGCCAGCAGCGCCCGCGCGGCTCCACGTGCCCGATGCGCCGGGGCCAGTGATGATCGAGGTGCTGGCAGGGGGATTGCCGGTGATCAGGCCGGTGGGCCACCGGCTGGTGCGCGAATAGATGCCCAGGCGATCGGCGCGGAACGGGAAGAACGCGTCGCGGTTGGCGGCAAGCAGGCCGCGACGGATCGCAGGGGCGAGGTTGGGATCGATCGAACGAAGCGCCGCATCCGGAACCAATTCGATGGGCTGATCGGGCAGGTTGTACTGCCAGGACTGGGCGTTGCCCGCAGGGCCGTTGGGCACGCCCACGACGCTGTTGGGCGGCACATCGGACAGCAGCGGCTTGCCCAGCACGATGTCCCGATCAAACGGGTTAGTCAGCTTGAACGCGACGAGATTGAACAGCAACTCACTGCGGTTGATGGTCGCACCGTCCGTCAGGTTGTTCGCTCCGTCCGGATTGTTGGGATCCGATGGCTGCTGTGCCTGCACGGCGGGCGCCGAAATCTGCACCTCGTTACCCGTGTTGAATCCGGTATCGCTGTCGTTGTACCAGTTGTCAAAGTACACCGCCATCGTCGTCACTTGCGTGAGGAAGGGCTGGGCTTCGATGCCGTATAGCTTGACGACCGGCGCAATCACATCTGTCGCCAGCGGCGCGAGCTTGCCCACAGTCGCGGAGTCGCTCGAAAGGTCGAGATTGTCCACCGCTGGAAGCGGATCGTTGCTGCCGTCTCCGCCGGCCAGATCGCCGGGTTGCTGCCATGTTGCCATGATGCGGCGTGCCGTGTCGCTGTTGGGCCCGCCGCCGTTGAGCAAGTTGGAAACGATCAGGTCTTCAGTCAGAACCAGAGCGCGAATGGTGGGCTTGTCGCGGACATCGCTGACGCCGGGACGGATGGGCTGGGCCTGCGCCCCCGCGATGTTGCCCGGCGCGCGATTGACGCCCGCTTCCGTTCCCTCGACCCACACATCGGGCCCGCCCGCGAGCAGCGGCGCTGGGGTTGGGCCGTCGGCAAGGTCGACCATGTTCACCGCCATGTGGCCAGCGGTCAGCACCGCGAGTTCGGCGCCGCGATAGCCGTAGAAAAGGGTGCGAAGCGCCGGGAAGTCGTTATTGCCACGCTGCCACGCCGCGTCGAGCGTTGCGTGGGGCGCGAGGGCTTCGACATAACCGTTGAAGAAGATTCTCGCGGTAGATTCCGCCGCAAGCGCGTAGGGAGGCCTTGGATCCGCCGGATTGGGGCCATGTTCCTTGTCACGGGGCGGAAGGTCCAAGGCTTCGCGGGCGTTGATCTTGCCTTCGCCCGAAGAAAGTGATGAGAGATACGTCGCGGACAACGACTGGGTGGCGGGGCGGGTGGTCGCGCGGAGGGGGCGACTGAGACTCACCGTGGTCAGGTACTGACGCACGTCCGTCGCAAGGCGACGCAGCACCCTGCCCATGGGCTGGTCGGGATCGGTGTAGATGGAGCTGTTGTCGGCATCGAACGGATCAAAGGTCGCTGCCTCAAATTCCAGCTCGCGGTTGGAACGCAGTGGGTCGATGCGCAGGAATTCCTGCACGGTGCCCGCAGGCGAATCCGTGTCGTCCTTGGCGCCCAGAACGGTTTCCAGGTTGCTGGTCGCTGCGGGATCGTTGATGCCGCGATAGGTGAGCAGTTCGGCAAGGTCGCTGATCCCGAACTTGAGCTTCGCGACCGAAGTCTCCTCGAAGGGGTTGGACGACGCCGCGTTGATCTTGCGGCTCTGATTGATGTAGTTGAGTGTGCGGCGTGAAGACCAATCGATCCAGCCAAAATGCGTGTTCGCGTTCCCCGACAGATCCGGGCCATAGGGCGGGTAGTTGCGGATGCCCGCGAACGGACCGACATTGAACGGCGCGGCTGCGTTCGCCGTGTATCGCTGCGACGGGAATGGGAAGGTCTGCCACCCTCGCAGGCCAAACGTGCTGATGACGCCCGTGTTGGTGTCCACGGAACCGAGCGGAATGCCGCCGGTGGGGTAGTTCCCGTCCATGAAGCTCAGCGACTTGAGCCCGTCATTGCTGGTGCGGTCCTGTTCCTGATCTTCAATCAGATCGACAAGGTCACCGGAACTCAGTTCACGCCCGTTGATGCCCAGAAGCTGACCGTACTGATTCGCGATCTGAAGATTCATGTACGCCGTCGTTCCGCCTCGGAACGCACGCTCTTCGTTGCTCGCGTTCTGGTACGCGATCGCGTTGGTGTCCGCGCCCGGATTCTCCGGTTCGAGCCCCTCATAGCCGGCGAGCACATTGGTGTCGGCGGCCACGTCGTAGTTCGCGTACGTGTCGTGCTGCATCAACAGCCGGCGCAGGTCGACATCGCCAGGCGTCATCCCCAGCGCCATCGTCATATTCGCCCCGCGGGCCACGGTCGCGTCGGCGGGGAGGGCGGGATCAAGGAACATGGGTGAACGGATCGCCGCGGCCAGATCGCCCGCAAAGTTCACGTTGACCAGACCGGAGAGGTCAACGATGCGAGTCGCAATGAACCAGCGGAAGTTGCCGGCAAACTGCGGCAGTTCGTCTTCGCCGTTGATCGTCACGGTGGCACCGGTCGTGTCCTGCCAGCGGCGCAGTTCCCACCAGCGCGAATCCAGCATCCCATCACCGTCCGCGTCGGCCCATTGCAGGCCCTTGTAGAACTCGCTGGCGGGATCCTCCGTGAAGTCCGGAGCATCCGCGGCGGGCTTTGAAGGGCGGAACGCGCCGCGCTGCAGCACGCTCCAATAGAACGGATAGTTGTCGGCATCCGGGAACTGCTGCGAGAGGTTCAAACCCCACGCGGTCGTGCCGTCGGGAGAGTGGATGAATCGATACCGCCCGGCTGCTGTGCCTGTCAGCGACGGGTTCTGAGGCTCCACCAGCGACTTGCCAAAGCCCATGCCCGGGAGGACATTCGTGTTGCTGCCGCCGTCATCGGTGTTGCTGAACGCGCCGAAGTTGCCGCGCAGGTTGGCGAGGTTCACGAACATCCCGTTGGGAGCTACATTCGTGATCGAAGTCCAGTCCAACTGCTGCAGGTACGGCAGCGGATCAGTTGCGTCCGCGACAAAGGTGTTCTCCGCTCCGTTGCCGCCGCCCACGCCGAAGTTGATGAACGATGGACGCAGCGGCATGAGCCACGGATCCGAAGACGGAAGGCGGAAGTCACTCAGAGCGCCCGCCGCGCCTGAACCGGACACGGGACGGAGATCAGTCGTTTCAGGCGAAGCGGGACTGACCAGCGCCTGCTCGAGCACTGGGTGCACCGTGCCTTCTGGCGTGAAGTAGCTGCGTGCCACCACGCGACCGCCCTGTGGGTCGTTGCTCGGATCGGCGATGCGCTCCGACGTGAGACGCTGGGCCAATGCTCCAGCGCCCGCGCCAAGTCCCTGACGATGCACCATGCCCGGCGCGTCCTCGGTTTCGCGTCGCAGCGCGAGGCCCACCGGCCCGCCGTTGGGGCCTGAGTTGCTGGGGAATTGCACCATCGAGCCGTCGATCGTGCTCGAGAACAGGTCGCGGGCGATGACCCCCGCGGTGTAATCGGCAACCGCTGCAGGGACGTCATCCAACTGCTCTCGCTGCTGTACCGCGGCCTTCGTCCGCGTGTCCTGGCTGCCTAGCGCCACGTACACGATCGTGATGACAGCCAGCAACGCGAGCGTGCCCACCACCAGCACCAGGAACGAACCCCGACGGTGGGTCGCGACCTGCGTGCCCGCCGGCGCACCCGCCAGCACGCGCAGCAACCCAGCGGGACGGGCCCAGCCCGACTTGGGGCGTTGGATATCGCAATCGCGAATCCGGCAGATCAGCTTGCGTGTCATCGAAGTCATGTCCATGCTCATAAACCAACTGCTCCCGTCGCGTCTGAGGCCTGTGAGCACCCCATCTCGCGCGATTGCCTGCCCAACTGCCTGCCCGAACCTCTGCCCAAACACCTGCCCAAGCGTTTTGCCAACGCTCATTCCGTCGTGCCATCCGCGGTCTTTAGCGCGGCTCCACTTCCGGCACGTTGAAGACATACTCGAACGTCGCCTCTACGCCCTTCTCGATCGGATCCGCGATCGTCACGCGAATCCGAACCATCCGAGGCCATCGCCACGAACGCTCGGCGGGCGTGGTGTTGATCACCGTCGCACCCGTGACAGGGTCGTTGAACGTCGGTTCCGTCACCAGAACGGATCGCTGCGATCCGCCGCCCGGGCCGGCATCAATCCGCAGCCCCACACCCCCAGCGCCCACCGGGGCGACCGAGTACGTCGGATCGATCGTTCCAAAGAAGGACGACACGCTCAGAGGAAAGACGGGCGGATTCTGAGCGGGATTGCGATACTGCGGATCGGCGGCCTTGAATCCGTAGACCAAACGATCCGTGATCGGATAGCCGCCCAGTTGCACCTCGCTCGCCGCGCCATTGCCCGAAAAGTTGCGGAAGGCAACCGTCGAGCCCAGTCGCACGTTGCAGTCATCCGCCCCGGATTGCCCGTCATACTCGTAGAAGCCGCAGGCAGTCTCGGGCCCGTACCAGTGCACGGTGCCGGTGTTGGGGTTGCCGGGATCAGCGCTGGCCGTGCCGAAAGTCCAATCCACCACAAACTCCGAACAACCCACGACAAGGTTCGACGTGCCCATCGCCTGACGATCCCGCCGACGGGCATCGATCGTGGGGTCCGGTGCCGCGGGCGCTGGCAGCCCGAGGATGTCGAGCAAGTCCGCCGCGCCAGCCTCGGTGCGAATGCGCACGCCTCGATCAACGTCGTCGTAATCCTGGTCAAGTCCGTTGATGGGTCCTTCGACGCTGCCACCCACGTGCGCGACCGCTCGGCCTGGCATCAGGTTGTCCAGCCACGCGTGCATGTAGTCCAACGACTCCCAGTTGTTGAACGCGGGCTTCGTGGGGAAGCAACTCCATGCAGGGTTAAACTCAAACTGTGCCAACGATCGAGTAAAGCTCAATCCAGGAAGCGGAGGTACCGATGCTCCGGCGTTGTACTCTCCGGGCGAAAGCATCAACGGGGTGCTCGGATTCGTCACATACGCGTACCCGTTCACGATTCGGCGCACTTCTTCGATGCTCGTGGTGGCGATGTCCACGATGCCGCTGGTGAGCTGGGGCCCGAAAATCGGCTCGGTCACGCTCGCGGGCTGGTCGTAGTTGCCCTCACGGCCAGCGTCAGAGACGTACCACAGATGGTCGTCAAGCTGCGGCGCCGGCGTCTCGACAATCGACGTCGCTCGGTTGATCGAGCGGAACACGCTCACCGCCGCGGGCTGACCCGCAACCTGGGCGTCCTTGTCAAGCAAAGGGGGGTCACCTGCCAGGAATGGGAATCCTGGAATCGCACGCCTCGCGCGATCCGTGACACCCGGCTCGACCAGCAAAGTCTGTTGACGCAGCAGGATCCACTCGTTCGCGAACACGTTGGGGTTCTGCCGCCGGCTCGGTGCGGTTGTGTCAGGATTTGCGCCCACGAATCCGAGCGTGTGACCGCGAGTCCCAGTCGTCAACTCGTTGCGAGCCCGGCTGTTGGTTTCGTTCACACGCGGGCTGCGACTGATCACCGCTTCGGGCACCGTCCGCATGCCATGCCCGTAATAGATCATCGCCTCGCCGCTCTGGGGCGGCGCCCAAGCCGGGTCGTCCGACAGGCCGGGCCGCACGGTCTGGAAGTCACCCCGGGCGAAGAACAACAGTTCGTCCACGCGCCGTCGCCGCCATGCACCGGCATCGTTGGCGTTTCCTCGCTCCTGATCCTCAAACAGCGGCACGCGATCAAGATCCGCATCGAAGGCCTGGTCCCCGTCGACATCCGCAAACTGCTGGCGGATCACCATCACGCCATCTCGGGCCATGCGATCAAAATCCCGGCGCAACTGCTGCTCGAGCAGCCGGCCGTACTCGTTCACCCGCGAGACCCGACGCCCCGCCGCCACCGTCTTGCCGATCGAGTCAAAGACCGCCGCCAACCCCGCCGCGACCACGACCACCGCCGCGATGGCGACGAGGGTTTCGAGCAGCGTAAAGCCCGAATGACTCGGTGCGCCGGCATGCCGACGCTTGTTCCTGCTCGAATTCGCTCTCATCTGTCGCGACATGCCTCGCCCTTCCAGCACACTTGTGGTTCTTTGCCTTCGTTCGCACCCGCACGATCATCCCACGCCTGCCCCGATCTTCGCTCATCGAAGTTGGGGGTTGAATACATCCACCGCAACCGGCACCTGGGGTGTGTACCACACATCGAGGTCGTTCGCCCCAACTGACACCAGTGGATTGCCCTCAAACTCCAACAGCGATTGAGCGCCTTCGGTCACTACGCGCGACACCGTCAGCACGCGTCCGTCTGCGGTCACCAGCTTCTGCCCAACTTGTCGCAGACCATCAAACTCTGCGCCCGTGTCCACTTCCCACCGCGGCGCGACGCCCGGCTCCGCGTTCTGCGATGGCGTCAGCGTCGCCGTCAAGATCAGCGAGTACGGCCCGCTCCCGTTCAGACTTGGTCGCCATTCTTCAGTGACACTCACACCCACTGGCACCACCTCGGGAGTCTGCGCATTGGCGGGACGCAGCAAGTCCACAAGACTTCCGCCGGGCGGACGACGCAGACCCGTGTCAATCCGGCGGATGAAGACCGCGAACTGCAATCCGTCCCCTTCGCTGGGTGCCAAACTGCCGTTTGGGTTACGAGACACAACCAACCGACGCACCATCAGGTCCCACACATACCGGGGTTCGGCCTCGCCCGGACCCGCGAACGCAGCCCCTTCCACTCGCGGCACCGACGCGACCGAGGGAATCAAACGGTCCAGAATCGCAATCCGGTACTCGGCCGCAACAGGCGTGGTCGGGGGCGTAGGACTCCCGCTGGGCACCAGGAAATAACTGAAAATCGAGAGGTTGCCGCGATCATCGATGTTGAGGGCAAGGTCGCCCAGCGTTGCGGTGCGAACCGGCGTCACCCACACCCCGTCAGCTCCGAAAGGAACAAACCTGTCAAACCCGGTATCGACCTGCAGAAGCGACCGAAGCGCGCCGGGCGGACGTGGACTGCTCCCCGCCGGATGACTCACCGTCGTCACCGACGTCGCGTTGAACTGAAGCGACGATCCGACATACGACCGCACACCGTTCACCAGCGACGGCCCCTCGATCGCCTCGCTCGCCGCTCGCTGCTGCACCACCACCGCGGGAAAGATCGCAGCCAGACCCAGCAGCCCAAGACCCAGCACGACCACGCCGATCAGCACTTCCACCAGCGTGAAGCCCTGCCGTGCGTTGCGAGACATCCCGCGGCCGCCATCGATCGTGCAAGCAAGTTCATTCATCCGCATCTTCCAAGCCTTTCATCCTGCCACACACTCAGCACTGTCCTGCCCGCTTGCTTCAACTCACCGCTTCACCGATCCACGATTTCCTGAACCTGCCCCAGATACCGCGACATCGTGAAGACCTTGGCTTCGAAAACCGTGCCTTCGTCAAGTTCGCCCGCCCCCTGTCCCGCACGACGCCCGATGTAGTCTGAAATCTGCCGCATCGCATTCGCGACCGACCCGCTCAGAATCGCACCGTCCATCGGCACACTGTCAGTTCCGTTCGCACCCTCGGGCACGACGCGATACAACGACTGCGTGTCACGATTGAGCGATCGCGCCCCGATCGCGTTCGCCAATCGCCGCTCATCAGTCAACGCAAATTCTGCGATGGCCCGGCTCAGGACCGTGTCACTGGACCGGTCCCCGAGCAACTCACGCTTCACAGCAGGAGTCAAGGTTGGATCCTGGAGAATCTTGCGTACGCGCTGACCGATCGACTCGCCCTGCAGCACGTCGTCGGACTGGAAAGGATCCGTAAAGCGATAATCGGCATCCAGCGGATCAACCACCAGCACCAGCCGCGTGTCACCCAGCATCGCCTCGCCGCTCTGGGCAGCGAAACGGATCATGAACGTCTGCCGCCGCCACCCCTCGTCACCCGCCGTGTCCGCGACGCCCTGCGCGTCCGTGGGGAGAAAATCCGTCTCCGGAAACACCCACACGCCGCGGTCAAGCAGCGTGCCCCCGGCTGCTTGATCCGCCGGATCGATCCAGTCATACCAGCCGTTCTCGTTTGGCGTCGGAGTCGAACCCGGCGGGCCTTCCCGATGCAACGACCCCGCGGGCGCGTACCCGCGCACCGTCCACCCGCGCGGCATCTGAAGAGCCCGCGCCCCATCCACCGGAACGAAGACCTCGATGTCTCGCGCCGGCGCGTCCGGAGATTGTGCGCCCTCCCACGTCATCGGAATGTCATTGATCTTCCCCACCCCAATGCACGGCTGCACTTGAATGCGTCCATCTCTGAAGAAGAAGACCGCCGCGACATCGCTCTCCCTGCTCGCAATCGCCGCGTCTCGCGCCGCCGCCAGTGCCGCGCGCAGCTGATTCTCCGCCAGCGATCGCTGCGACGAATACACCACGCCCGACACCGCCCGGGCCGCCACCGCCAGCAGGAGGACCAGCACGCCCGCGACCACCAGCACTTCGAGCGTGCTGAACCCCCGTCGACGAGCGACCGGCCGAGAGAAAGACTGAACTGCGAAGATGTCCCTGCATGTGCTCTTCATGGATCGCTTCCAGTCCTGCCCTGGCGTCACAGAGTTCTCAATCAACGCGCCACTCGCTCGTGCTTCCCGCAGCCTTGCGGCTCGCCAACGCCTTCGTCTTGCTAGTTTTCTTCCGTCCCCACCCGCACGATGTTGTCGCGGGCCGCCTTCAATCGCAACTTCTGAATCTGCTGCAATTCACCGCTCGCAGGCAAGGTCTCGCCCAGGACCACCGCAAGATACTGCAGAGGTTCGTCGCCAAACACGCGATCAGGTCCGGCCGCAATGATCGCCCAACGCGCTGTGCGAAGCTGCGGGCTCACGCCTGGGTTGCGCTCATTCGGCACCACCGGCTCGCTGGCGCCGGGCAGTCTGCCCACCAGCGGCGGCAGCGCGAGCTGAGCATCCGTGGGTTGTTGCCCTGCCTGCGGATTGGGCAGCCAGCGGTAGTACCGCAGCGGCACATTGCTGCGGTCACGAATCGTCACATCGCGCCCCGCGTTCGCGCCCGTTGCGGAGTCCACATCGATCACCGCGCGTACCGCCTTGGAACCGACTTCCACATATGGACCGTACTCGCGCCCCACCGAACGGCGATCCGACGCGTTCGCCGCGAGCTTCTCCGCAGGCACGTCAAAGTCGCCTTCGCGGCTGGGTGCATACATCCCCGGCCCAACGACGCCGTCCATGGGGAGGAAGTTTGCTCCGGGCGCGAAGCTCGAGCTGTACGCAACTTCGAGCTGGCCGCTGATGTAGTACCCCAGCGTCAGTTCGCTGTACCGGTTGTCCCGAAGCGAATTCGCCGTGTCGGGACCGACGTACAGATTGCCCTCGCCACGAAGGAAGTCCGCGTCGGCCGCCGCTGAGCGTCGGTAAATCGCGATCTGATTGCGACCAGACCCCGCCGCGACCGTGATCAACGCCGTCCAATCCAGGTTCGCGCGGGTGTCCACGCCCGCTGAGAGATCCACCAGCGGACTGTCAATCGCCACCGCATCGCGCGACTCATACTCCCGCACCAGCGGCGGCATGAATCCAAGCTCCTCGCGGAACTTGCGAACGCCTTCAAAGACCTGATCAACGCCTGACTGATCTACCACCGACCCCGCGGCCCGCTGGGCCGCTCGCGCGCCCAGCACCACCAGCGAGATCAGCACCGCAATCACCGCGATGGAGATCAGGAGCTCAAACAGCGTGAAGCCGCCTGCAAGCTTCGTCCCGCGCTCCTCACGCCGCCTCGGATTGACCTGCTTCGCGTGCTTCACTGCCAACTCCTGACTTCCCCTGCTTTCGTCACTTCGTCACTTTCCTGAGTTCGTCACTTCCTCCTCACACCGCCCCACCGCCCTGCAGGCTCTCGATCATCTTGACCAGAGGAAGGAACATCGCAACGACGATGAGACCCACGAACCCGCCCAGGAACACCACCATCGCCGGTTCAAGCAGACTCACCAGCGACGCGACCGCAACGTCCACCTCCTCGTCGTAGTTGTCCGCGATCTTCATGAGCATCTGGTCCAGCTCGCCCGTCTCCTCGCCCACGTCGATCATGTTGGTCACGATCGCGTCGCAGGTCTTGCTCTCGCGCAGCGGGCCCGCAAAGCTCTCGCCCTCGCGGATGCTGTCATACACCTTCTGCAGCGCCTTCTCAAACACGTAGTTGCCGCTGGTTTCCTTCGTGATCTTCACCGCCTCCAGAATCGGCACGCCCGCCGCCACCAGCGTGCCCAGCGTGCGCGTGAAGCGCGCGATCGTCGTCTTGCGCACCAGCTGCCCCACCACCGGAATCCGAAGCAAAATCGTGTCCGTCACCGCCCGCCCGATCTCCGTCTTGCGGATCATCTTGAACACGATCCACGCGATCAGCGGCGAGGGCAACGCAATGATCCAGCCCGGAATGGCCTGGTTCGGCATCGTGCCCGCGAACCACCGGCTTGTGGCGATCAGCCACAGCGTCAGGCCAGGCAGGTCCACGCCGAAGTCCGTGAAGATTTCCTCGAACTTCGGAATGATGAACACCATGATCGCCGTCAGGATGATCGCCGCGATCGACACCACCACCACCGGATACACCATCGCGCCCTTGATGCGGCGCTTCAGGCGTTCGCTCTTCTCCATGAACTCCGACAAGCGCTGCAGGATCACGTCCAGCACGCCGCCCACCTCGCCCGCCGCCACCATCTTGGTGTACAGATGGTCAAAGCACTTGGGATACTTCGCCATCGCCTCAGACAAGCTCGACCCGCCTTCGACTTCTTCCGCCACGCCCATCAGGATGTTCTTGAGCTTTCCAGGCTTCTGCTGGCTCTCGAGAATCTGCAAGCTGCGAAGCAACGGCAGACCCGCGTCCTGCAGCGTCGACAACTGACGCGTGAACGTCGTCAGCAGCTTCTTGCTCACGCTGCCGCCCGCCCGGCGGGTCTTCTTCTTCTTCGGAGCGGCTTCCGCGTCGGCCCCGCCACCGCCGGCCTTCTTCGCACCCGCCGATTCCTTGATGTTGGACGGATACAGCCCCTGGCTCTTGATCTTCTGGATCGCCTCTTCGGACGAGCCTGCTTCGATCGTGCCCTTCTGGGGCTTGCCAGAGGCGTTCAGCGCTTCATACGCAAAGGTCGGCATACCGTTCTCCGCACAAACGAGCGACAAAACCCGCCGTCGCCCAATGACACTCTTTGAAACACTTCACCAGTCACACGTACAAACAACCAACACAACCGCACTTCCGACAACCAAATAGTCCAGACACGCCCTCGCAAGGGGCACGGAGAGTTCGACCGAGCAGTCTTTGGGGCAGGATCGACGACAACCCGGACCGTTCTTCTCCGTAGCCCTTGCGGGGGCGTGTTCTTTTTGGTAGCCCTTTTTCGCAGCCCGCCCCTGCGGAGCGGGGGTCATCCCAATCGCCGCGGCCGTCCAAGCCGCTCAACCAGCTCTCAGTTCTCACCCAAAGTGCTCAACCACAAAGCACTTCGTCTCTGCGTCTCTTCTTCTCTTCGTCTCTTCTTCAATCCTCGTCCGACAACGTCTCCTTCAAGACCTCGTCGACCGTCGTGATTCCGTCGTACAACGCCATCAGCCCGCTCTCGCGCAGCGATCGCATCCCGCGCTGCCGGCAGTACCTTCGCAGCGCGGCGGTGTTCGCGTTCTTCATGATCATCTCGCGCAGCGTGTCGTCGAGGGTCATGATCTCGTAGATCGCCAAGCGTCCCTTGTACCCGCTGTTGTTGCAGCTCTCGCAGCCCCGCCCGCGATAGAACTTCTTCCCGCGCACCTTCTCGTGCTTGAGGTTCAGTTCCATCAGTTCCTCGTCGGAGGGGTCGTACGACTCCTTGCAACTGCCGCAGATGCGCCGCACCAGTCGCTGGGCAATGACGCCTTCCAGCGTCGCCGTGAGCAAGAACGCCTCAACGCCAAGGTCGATGAGACGAATCACGCTGCTGGGCGCGTCGTTGGTGTGCAACGTGCTCAAGACCAAGTGGCCCGTCAGCGACGCCTGCACCGAGATCTGCGCCGTCTCCAAGTCGCGAATTTCGCCCACCAGGATCACGTCCGGGTCCTGACGCAGGAAGCTTCGCAGCGCCTTCGCGAACGTCAGCCCCACTTCTTCATTCACCTGCACCTGGCACAGCCCGTCGATGTCGTATTCAACCGGGTCTTCCGCCGTCAGGATCTTCGTTTCGATGTCATTCAGCTTGGACAACGCCGCGTACAGCGTCGTGGTCTTGCCGCTACCCGTGGGACCCGTCACCGCCACAATCCCGTTGGGCTTGGTGATGAGCCGCTGCACCGTCTCAAGGTCATCCGGCCGCAGCCCCACGCGATCCAGACTCAATTCCACGTTGCCGCGGTCCAGCACGCGCATCACGCAGCTCTCGCCGTAAATCGTCGGCAGGATCGCCACGCGCAGGTCCACCGGCTTCCCGCCCACCGTCAACTCAACGCGACCGTCCTGCGGCAAGCGCCGCTCCGCGATATCCAGATCGCTCATGACCTTGATACGCGAGATGATCGCGGGGCCAAGCTGCTTGGGCGGCGGCACCATCTCATACAGCACGCCGTCGATGCGATACCGCATCTTGAACTCGTTCTCGAACGGTTCAAAGTGAATGTCGCTGGCCCGATCCTTGATCGCCTGCAGCAAGACCAGGTTCAGCAGCTTGACGACCTGGTTGTCGTTCGCCGCGTCCGTCAACGCGTCCAGGTCGATCGACGCATCGCTCTTGCCAGCGAGGGCCGCGAACTTCGGATCCACCGCCAGGTTGCTGACGACGTCCTTGACCGACTCCTTCTTCGAGAAGTGCTTCGCGATGATCGCGTCGATCATCGCCGGGTCCGCCACCACCGCGTCCACGTTCCCGCCCAGCAGCAGCCGAAGGTCGTCCACCGCCCGGAAGTTGTTGGGCGTCTTCATCGCGATCTTGAGGCGCTTGCTGGTGGGGTTGTACTCCACCGGAATGACCTCATACGCGCGCACGTTCTCGGTAGGAATCACTTCCTTCAACCGGTCGGGCAACTCCCAGCCCTTCAGGTCCAGGTACCCCATCCCCGCCTGCCCGGCAAGACCCGCCGCGACGTCCTCCGCCGAGCAATATCCCAGTTCCACCAACAATTGCCCGATCGGCACCTTGCGGGTCTGCTGGATCGCCAGCGCCTCATGGACCTGCTCCCGCGTGACCGTCCCCCTCTTGGTCAGGACACGGCCAAGCTTGCGGCCCTTCAGCTCAGCGGGATCAACTTTCGGATTGGCGGCGGTGCTCATCTGCGTTCACCTCTCGCCGGACAGGTCCCCTGGGCCAAACCCCTTCCCAGGGAACAAACATGGGCCGCCGACGACCACAATCGCGGCGACCCACCTCTATCCGACTGATTACACTCGACGGTTCAAGGATTATCAAGGGCTTCTAGGGCCCTTGGCACTAAGTTCAGTTTATTTTTTGCCTACTGCTTCGGTGCCGGAGCCGGCTTCACGTTCGCCTCGGGCACTTCGCCTTCATCTTCGTCGATCTCGGCTCGACCCACGGTACGTCCCATACGGTGTACCTTGGCAACCAGGTCAGTTGGGTTTTTGCTCACGTCCACCATCTCTTCCGCACTGATCTTGCCCTGGGTGTACAGCTGCCACAGGTGGTCATCCAGCAACTGCATGCCGAACTTCTTCCCGGTCTGGATCATCGAGTCGATGCGGAAACTCTTGTTGTCACGAATAAGGTTGGCGATGGCGGGCGTCACCACCATGAACTCGTAGGCCGCCACCATGCCCGCCGTGTCAATCCGGGTCAGGAGTGCCTGGCTGAGCACCGCCAGCAACGCGGTGGACAACTGCACGCGAATCTGGTTCTGCTGGGTCACCGGGAAGGCGTCCACGACGCGGTCGATCGTCTTTGCAGCGCCCGTCGTGTGCAGGGTACCGAACACCAAGTGGCCCGTCTCGGCCGCACGCACGGCGGACTCGATCGTCTCCAAGTCACGCATTTCACCGACCAGGATGCAGTCCGGGTCCTGACGCAACGCGCGCCGCAAAGCCTCGGCGAAGTCCGGCACATCGTTCCCGACTTCGCGCTGGTTGATCACCGACTTCTTGTGGTAGTGGTAGTACTCGATGGGGTCTTCCATCGTGATGATGTGCTTGTCCATCGTCTCGTTGATGTAGTTGATCATGCACGCCAGCGTCGTGGTCTTGCCCGACCCGGTGGGCCCGGTGACCAGGAACAAACCACGGGGCCGGCGGATCAACTCACGAGCCATTTCGGGCAGACCGATCTGCTCGAACGTCAGGAGTTTGTTGGGAATCTGACGCAACACGATGGCGATGTCGCCGCGCTGGCGGAAGACGGACACGCGGAAGCGAGCCGCCTCGCCATAGGCAAAGCCAAAGTCCGTGCCGCCGTGTTCCTGCAATTCCTGCTGGTTGCGCTCGGGCGTGATGGCCTTCATAAGCGAGACCATGTCTTCAGACTCGAGGACTTTGGTCTGCAGACTGCGCAGCCCGCCGTGGAGGCGGACGGTGGGCGGACGCCCGACGGTGAGGTGCAAGTCGGAAGCTCCGAACTTGACCACGGTGTCGAGCAGACGGTCGATTTGCATCGTCGACATAACGAACTCCCAATCAAGCGGCCCTTGGGCTCGCGAGGCACTCTCAAACTTCTACCTTCAGACACTCCGCCCGATTCTTCAACTTCTGCGAGTTGGAAAACCCTACTTCTTGACCTCCGCCGTGTTGTCCACGTCCACCTGGGCCGCGCTGGCGACCTCGGCGGGCGTGGTCACGCCGCCCAGGACCTTGAGCTTGCCGTCCTGCACGAGCGTGCGCATGCCGTTGGAGATTGCGGCACGCCGCAGTTCGCTGACGGGCGCGAGATTGAATGCCAATTCGCGGATTTCACCGTTCATCTGCATCATCTCAAAGATGGCCTTGCGGCCGCGGAAGCCGGTGTTGACGCAGTTCTCGCAGCCGTCGCCCTTCATCGCCTTGCCGACCGCCTCGTCGAGGCTGATGTCGGTGAGGTGGAGGTACTTGGGATCCAGTTCCTCGGGCTTGGCGAGGCGCTTGCACTTGGAGCAGTTCACGCGGATCAGGCGCTGGGCCATGATCGCCTGGATCGAACTGGCCACCAGGAACGGCTTGATGCCGATGTCGATCAGACGCGTGATCGCGCTGGGGGCGTCGTTGGTGTGCAGCGTGCTGAAGACCAAGTGACCCGTCAGCGCGGCCTGAATGGCGATTTCCGCCACTTCCTTGTCGCGGATTTCGCCCACCAGAATGATGTTGGGAGCCTGACGCAGCATCGAGCGCAGGATGTCCTTGAACCCCAGGCCAATGCCTTCACGCACCTGGCACTGGTTGATGCCCTGGAAGTTGTATTCCACCGGGTCTTCCGCGGTGATGATCTTCTTGTCGGGGCGATTGAGCGTGTCGAGCGCGGAGTACAGCGTCGTCGTCTTGCCCGAACCCGTCGGACCCGTCACGAGGAAGATGCCGTTGGGCCTGCGGATGATCTTGTTGAAAACCGCGAGGTTGTCAGCCTCGAAGCCCAAGTTCACAAGGCCGATGCGCACGCTGTCGGGGCGCAGCACGCGGAGCACGATCGATTCGCCGTGATAGATCGGACACGCCGACACGCGGAAGTCGATCTGCACGCCGTCCACATCAAGCTTGATGCGTCCGTCCTGGGGGATGCGCTTCTCGGAGATGTTGATCCCCGCCATGAGCTTCACGCGGCTGAGGAGCGCGTTCTGCATCCGCTTGGGCAGGTTGTCACGCTCCATGCACACGCCGTCGATGCGATACCGCAGCCGCACTCGGTCGCCCATCGGCTCGATGTGAATATCGCTCGCCCGCATGCGCACCGCTTCGGCAATCAACCGGTTCGCAAGCTTGACGATCGGCGCATCGTCTTCGGTCACGTCCACCGACTTGTCGAGCGAACGGTCGACCGACTTGTCAACGCTCTTGTCCACCGACTTGTCGATCGAGCTGGTGACCAGGCTCTCGGTGGCCTTAAAGCTGCGGGCCGTGCCCGCGTTGCTTGCTTCCAGATACTTCTTGATCTGTCCCTTGCCCGCGATCTTGGCATCGATCTCCAGATTGAGCCGGAACCGCAGCATGTCCATCAGCTGCAAGTCCAGCGGATCGTGGATGATCATCGAGAGCCGCCCGCCGCTCTTGCCCAAGGGCAGAATCAGGTGCTTCTTGATCAGGTCTTCGGGGATCAGCTTGAGGTCGATGCGTTCCTTGACGCCCGGGGCATCCAGATCGACATACTCGAGCCCAAACTGCGTCGCCAGAGCCTTGGCAACCTGATCTTCCTTGGCAAAGCCGGCCTCAATCAGGGCCTCGCCCAGGCGCTTGCCCGTGGACTTGGCCTTCGCCGTCGCCTGCTCGGCCTGGGCCGCCGTGATGATGCCCAGGTCCACCAGGATTTCGCCCAACTTCTTCCGGGAACGAGCCATAGCACCTCACAACACCGCAGGCCGCAACCGGCCTCGCGAAGCAATTCCTGAAACCAAACCCCGACTGAAACCAACCAACGGAGCAGGCCTTGATCAGCCCTGATCCCCGGCGGGGACCAAGCGTAGCCCGACGCTCCTCGCTCCCCCACTATTCAGAACCATACTCTTCACCAGTTCATGCCCAAAGCCGCGCCGCGCTCCAACCCCCCAGTCCCCCCGCTGCAAGCACCCGCCGCTCCACAGCGACCCACGCCGCGGATCCTCATCACCGCCGGCCCCACCCACGAACCCATCGACGCAGTCCGCTTCATCGGCAACCGTTCCAGCGGGCGCATGGGCGTCGCCCTCGCCCACGAATGCGTGAAGCAAGGCTTCCAAACGACCTTGGCCCTGGGTCCTGCCCCAGTCCAACCATCCGATCCGCGTGTCCGCCTCCTCCGGTTCCGCACCTGCGAGGACCTCCAGAAACTCCTCGCCGCCGAAACCCCCCAGGCCGACATCCTCATCATGGCCGCCGCCGTCGCGGACTATCGCCCCAAGGTCGATCCCGCGTTCTTTGGCGGCAAGTTCCGCCGCAAGAACGAAAACCTGACGCTCGAACTCGAGCCCACGCCCGACCTGCTCGCGGAAGTCGGCAAGACCCGCCGCGACGACCAGTTGTTCGTCGGCTTCGCCCTAGAGCCCCGCGCGGAGATGCTCGACGCCGCCCAGGCCAAGATGCAACGCAAACGCATCGACATGGTCGTCGCCAACCCGCTCGAAACCATGGACAGCGATGAAATCGAAGCGACGATTTTGTTTGCCCCGAGCGTGGGGAAGCCGCCGGTATCGTTCGAGAAGCGTCCCAAGAGCGAGGCGGCGGGGTGGATTGTGCAGAATGTGATGGAGGCGTATCGCGAACGGGCACATTGACAGCAACAGCGTGACCGATCTTCGCTCAATCGCACACATGTCGCCCTAACGTCACCCATGCCCCGGCCCTTCAAGCCCTCTCGTGGTCCCAAGCCCAACCGATTCGCCGGGAAGCCGCCTCGCGGGGCGGGGGGGGACGGGCCAAGGCCGCCTCGCGATGAAGCCCGCGATGCAGATCGCACGCCGCGGTCGGCGCCTCGCGCCCCCACCACCTCCGAAGCCCCCTACCGCACCATCGGCGGCGGCGTGCGGATCGTCTTCGAGGACTCTGACCTCCTCGTCGTCGACAAGCCCGCCGGGCTGCTCACGGCGTCGATGGCCGAGCGGGCCGGCACGGGCGACAGCGTGTTTGACCTCGTGAAGGAGTACGCGCGTCAGAAGGCTCGCCGGCGGGGCGTGCGTGCGTGGATCATCCATCGCCTCGACAAGGAAGCCTCGGGCCTGCTGGTCTTTGCCAAGTCCGAAGAAGCGTTCATGGCACTCAAGGAAGAGTTCAAGACCAAGCGGGCCCATCGGCTGTACGCCGCGGTCGTCGAAGGCACCTTCGCGCAGCAGGAATCCAAGACCGGGCCGCGCCGGGTCGCGCAGTTGCCCTCGGGCACGATTCACAGCTATCTGTACGAAGACGACCGAGGCCTGGTCCACTCCACCGACACGCCGACGAAGATCCACCGCCCCTCGCGCGAGGGCTTCGACAACAACGATGAACCCGGCGCGCCGCGGCCCGCCGTGACGCACTTCCAAGTGCAGCATCAGCAACACACGGGCGACAAGCTCGGGCGCGCGTTGCTGCACGTCCGCCTCGAAACCGGGCGCAAGCACCAGATCCGCGTCCACATGCAGAGCCTGGGCAAGCCCATCGTGGGCGACCGCCGCTACGGCGCGGCGACCGACCCCATCGGCCGCCTCTGCCTGCACGCGATCGAACTTGGCTTTGCCCACCCGCGCTCGGGCGAGATGGTCCGCTTCCGCAGCCCCACGCCCGGCACGTTCCTCGTGCTGGTGGGCGCAAGCCGCGACGAAGCATCTGCGACGCCATCACCACACATGCAGCCCGACCGTCAGGGAGGGCTTGCAGCAGCGTCCGATCCCATCGTCGAACCGCTCGCTTTCGAGTCAACGCCCACTCGCGCATCGAAGCAGGTTCCCGAGCCAGAGTCCGAACCCGAATCTGAAGCCGAGACTCCAGAAGTTGCTCCCGCCGCGGATTCACTCGATGATGCGTCGCCGTCACACGACGCCGAAGCCCACCCTGACGGTCGGGCTGCAAATGCGCGGGCGTCGAAAGATGCCGGCTGGGACCATGTCGCTGCGTGGTACGACAAACTCATCGACGAACGCGGCAGCGATCATCACGAGCAAACCATCCTGCCCGGCGCAATCAGGCTGCTGGGCGCGCCCATGAAGAAGGGCTCGCGCGTGCTCGATCTTGCGTGCGGGCAGGGCATCCTGTGCCGCAGGCTGGCGCGGATGGAGCCGCCCATCGCGTGCGTGGGGATTGACGCGTCGCCTGGCCTCATCGAACGCGCCGGTCACGATGATCCCGCGTCAACGTATTTCGTGGGCGACGCACGCGAACTCGCGTCGCTCGCCGAGCAGCACGCCGCGTTGCAGAACCAATTTGACGCCGTGACGTGCATCATGGCGATCATGAACATCGACCCGCTCAGCCCCGTCATGTCGGGCGTCGCGGGCGTGCTCAAGAAGCACGGCGCGTTCGTGTGCGTGCTGCTGCATCCCGCATTTCGCGCGATGGGGCAGACGGGCTGGGTCTGGGACCTGCCCGACGACAGGCCCGCGAGCAGCAAGGACAAGGGCAAGCGCAAGGGCAAGCGCAGCGAGCGCATGGAGAAGGCGTTCGTCGGCCGCCAGTACCGCCGCGTTGACGGCTATCTCACCAGCTACGCCCGCGAGATCGTGATGAACCCCGGCAAAGCCGCGCACGGCAAGCCGCCCGTCACGACAACGACGTTCCACCGTCCCATCAGCGCGTACGTGCGCGCCCTCAGCGACGCTGGGCTTGCCCTCACGCATCTGGAAGAATGGCCCAGCCTTCGCCAGAGCCAGCCAGGTCCGCGGGCGCAGGAAGAAAACCGCGCGAGGCGGGAGATTCCGATGTTCCTGGCCCTGCGCGCGGTCAAGCTTTGAGTGTG
>JALHOJ010000062.1 GCA_022843045.1 Phycisphaerales bacterium | reverse complement strand
CGTCAATGAAGCTCTGGCCGCCGCTCAGATGCCCTTTCTTCGCATCAAGGCAGCCCGCACATACTCGCCCGCGGATCTCTGGGCCCAGGTCGAAGCCGCAATGCGTACAACAGGTCCAGCAACGACTTCCTCTCCGACATCGTGACACTCCGTACCATCGAGGCGTTACCCTCGCACGGACGCGAACATGCCCACACCCCTCCTCTTCTTCGGCTCCGGCGCCTTCGGCCTTCCCACGCTCCAGCGATTGGTCGCGGAGCACAACGTCCTCGCCATCATCACACAGCCCGACCGCCCCGCCGGGCGAGGCGGCAAACTCACCCCCACGCCCATCGCGCAGTGGGCCAGCGAGCACGCCCCCACCATCCCGATCTTGAAGCCCGAAAAGTGCAACGCGCCCGAACTCGTCGAGCAGATCCGCGCGTTCTCCGTCAAGACCTACGTCGTCATCGCCTTCGGCCAGAAGATCGGCAAGTCCCTCCTCGCCGAGCGTTTCGCCATCAATCTCCACGCCTCGCTCCTCCCCCGCTGGCGCGGCGCGGCACCCATCAACGCCGCCATCCTCGCGGGCGACACCCGCACGGGCAACTCGGTCATCACCCTCGCCGACAAGATGGACGCAGGCGAAGTGCTGGGCCAGACCTTCCGCGAGATTCAGCCAACCCACAACGTTGCGGAACTGCACGACCTGCTCGCCAACGACGGCCCCAGTGCGGTCTTCCGCGTCTTGCGTGAATACGCAGACGGCTCGATGATCCCCGAGCCCCAGGACGAGTCCAAAGTCACGCTCGCGGGCAAACTCAGCCGAGCAGATGCAGTCGTTGACTTCGCCAAGCCCGCGACCGAAGTCCGCTGCCGGATCAACGGCCTGTCGCCCTGGCCCGGCATCACCGGAGCGTTCGGCGAGACTCGCGTCAAGCTCCTGCGGGCTGGTCCCGTCTTCGCGCCGCCAGCCGCCGCGCTCGAGACAGACGCCCCCGGCACGCTGGTCGATCCCAAAGCCGGCGTCATCTCGTGCGGTAACCGCACATGGGTCCAACTGCTCGATGTGCAGCCGCTGGGCAAGCGTTCCATGCCCTGGGCCGACTTCGCAAACGGCGCGCAGCTTACTCGCGGCTCGGTGCTGACGTGCGTCGTTCCCTCCGCGGAGGGCGACGCGTGAAGCTCGTCCAAATGTTCTTCGACTGGCTCGCGCCGCGTGGAGTATCGCCCAAAGCCCCCCAAGCGCCAGCGCGAGGGCCGGAAGGCAATCGCCGCGCCCAAGAATCCAGACCATCACCACTCGCGTCGCTCGCGTCTTCAACGCCCATAGCCATCATCGAAGTCGCCAGCCCCCCGCGCAAACCCACGCGTGCTGCCGTTCGCCCTCGCTTGCGCGAGGGGCCCGTTGGGTCGGAGAGGTCAGTCGCTCCAAGGAAGAAGGCCACCAAGCAAGACCTCTACGACACCATGGTCCGCGAGATGTGCGAGCGGTACCAGGTTCGCGTTCGCAAGTGGCGCACCAGCATGTCCGGCATCGCGTGGTACGTCGAGTATCGCGACGGCCGCATCCAGCGACTCATCGAATCTCCCAAACCCAAGAGCCCGATGTCCGCCGCGATCTTCCTCCACGAAATCGGCCACCATCACATCGGCCTGGGCATCCACAAGCCCCGCTGCCTCGAGGAATACATGGCCTGGATGTATTCCCTCGAGCAGATGAAGGCGTGGCAGATCGACATCACGCCCCGCGTCGAGCGCCGCGTGCAGCGCAGCCTGCGATACGCCGTGCGCAAAGCCCAACGCCGCGGCATCCGCTCCCTGCCGCCCGAATTGCTCGCGTACTGCGGCGATCAAGCATGATCGCCACGAGGCGGTCGCCGCCCGTCAGTTCCCGCCGCTGCTTCCTGATTCGCCTTCAGAGTTCAGGTCCGCCGGATCCGTCTGCGACTTGGGCCGAGGCCGCCCCTTCTGCTCCTTGACATCAATCACGCTGGGCGGATTCGCCGGCAGCGGATACACCCATCGCACCAGCGTCCTGCCTCGCGTCTTGACCGGCTCGGCATCCACAAAGAGCGGCACGGGCGATTCGCTCCGCCGCGATTCGTCGCCGATGTACCCCGACACGATCACGCATGGCTGCGTCGTCCAGCGTGACAGGTCCAATCCATGCGTCGAGCGTCGCTGGGCCGCAAGGACGCCCGATAGATTCATCGTGCCCGTGTCAAACTCTGGCGGCGGCAACAGATGGAAGAACGTCAACGCGTCCAGTTCATTCTCCAGCGAACTTGAACTGCGCAGATTCACCGCCGCGCCCGGCTCCAGCATCGCGGCGTTGGGCATCAGCTGCCCAAGCCGCGTCAGCATCGAGCGAGGCGTGTCACGCCGTGACTCCACGCCCAGATCAAACGGCTCATTGGGCTTCCACTCCTCGCGAATCGCGTACTCCAGCACATTCGCCAGCAAGAATCGCGACGGTCCCGTGCCCATGATGGGCGTCTGCGTCACCACCACCTGAATCTTCACCCGCCGCAGCGGCTCAGGCAAACCATGCACCAGCGACCCCGTGATCAACGGCTGTCCCGACGCCGCGTTCCAATTGGGCGTCAGCACCAACTGCCCCGGCGTGCCATCCGCGTTCAGAGGCGTGGGCATCCGCCAAGCGGGCGATCCCGCCCAGTCGGCCTGTAGAGTCTTCACCGTCGCCCGCACAGGCACGATCATCGCATCTGGTGTGCGCGTGTCAATCGGATAGCCGCGGACATCCGGGAAACTGCCAATGCGGCCCGCGTCCTCGCCCGGCGCCTCCCACGGCGCAATCGCCGCGAGCGATTGGGGCGCTTCGCCCGACGCATCGCCCACCGTCACGCGAGCCTCGCCGTAACTGGGAATCAGCAGACTCGTCCACATCCGCGCCCGCTGCACGTTCTGCCCATACACGTGGTCCAGAATCGTCAGATGCGTCGCCTCGACCCGCTGCGGCCGCAGAAACGTTGCGAGCCCCCACGCCAGCATCGTGAACGCCGCGCTCCCCGCGAGAAACGCCATCCACGAGTGCTTGTGCAAGTCGCGCCCACGCAGCACATAGAACGCCACCGGTCCGACAATCACCCAGTACAACCCAAAGACCACAAACGCAACCAGCGCCCCCACCGCCGAGCGCCCCGTGATCGCGATCTCGCTGGCGATCTGCCCATCCACATACCAAGGCCTGCGATCTCCCGCGAGCCCCTGCACATTGGGCATCCGCTCGGGCAGCATTTCTCCCCGCCGCCCCAGAATCCGATGCCAGAAGACATCCGCCTCGATCGTCGCCGTCTGCGACAGCAGCGTTGCGTTAAGATCTAGCCCGATCATCGTCACCGCGCCCGCCCCGACAATCCGCCGCACCACCACGCACGCGCCATCCGGGCCGTTCAAGATCGGCATCGCATCTTCTGCCGGCGCGGCAGGATTGGGCGTGAACGTGTGCACCACGCCCCGCGCCGGATATCTCGCATCAACCCGCGACGTGATCATCGGGCGATACGGCAGCATGTCGGCGTTCTCGCGCCGATTGACCGTGACTGCCGGCATGATGTTGTACAGGTCATTGCTCGTCGGGTTCATCCATTGCTGCCCGACAGGCGGCAACACGATGATCAAGTGCCCGCCCCGCTGCACCCACTCCCGCAGCGCACGCGCCCGCTCCTCGCGCAGTTCCGTGATCTCTCCCGAGCCCCACAGCAGCGTGTCAAACGCCGCCAGCCCCATCCACCGATCAGGCAGCGTGCCAGGCTTGATCCCGGTTGCTACCTGCGTGAGTTCATGCAGCAACCGCGAATACGGCGAGTTGGGGGTGTCGGGCCGATCCGAATACTGCCGCAAGCCAAGGTCGCGATCCCCGATCACGCCCATCAGCCCCACACTCTCCGGCTGCGCGTTCACGCGATTGGCAGGGATATCCAGCCGTCCCAGCAACCGCCCCGCACGAAATACGCGTTCGCTCGCAGCCGTCGAGCCGACCGTGCCGCCCCCGTCCGCCGTCACCGCCGCCGCGCCGGTCTCAATTGCTTCATGCACGGTGATCCGCACCGGAATCCGATCCAGCCCCGCGTACGGCAACCGCATGTACAGCCACGTCCCCTGCCACACGCCCGGATTGGTCGTCACCTCACGCTGCTGCTGGGGCTGATCGCCATCCGCGTCCGTGGTCGACAACCGCACCAGCACCGTCCGCTGGCTGGTGCCCACGTCCTGAATCCGCAGCCGCACGCCCACCCAATCGCCAAGCCGCGGCACATTGGCAAGGCCAAACTGCTCGATCTCAATCCGAATTTCGTTCGCGCCCGATTCGTTCGCAGCGGTGCCACCGTCTTGCCCCGACGATGCATCCGAATCCCCGCCGTCCGAGCCGGCACCATCTTGGACCTGGGATTGCGACGCGCTCGCCGCGGACATCGCGTGCGCGATCTGCACCGCTCCCAGCGAATATGCCATCGCGGCGACGACCCACGCAATCACAACGTGCCTCAACCACCCGCCTTGTCGCCACATCTCAGATCGCCACATGCTGCGCATCGCCTGCCCCGTTCTTTTCGGACGCTTCGAGCTCGCCCGCACTCATCAACACCAGTTCTGAGGCCGATTCTAACCGGTTCCGAACGTCCCCGTCCGCAACCCCGCCATCAGCCCCCTCAAGCCGCCCCCCGCGAGCGTCGATCCATCTTCTATGGACCGCCTGCTCGAGCAGTTCTTCGTTCTCTCGCTGATTCTGTCCGGCATCGCCGGCCTGGCGGTGCTGCACTGTGCCGCGTGCGCGGTCAAGAACCACCATCAGGTCCACGACCTCAAGGCCAAGGTCAACCGCCTTCGTACCATGCAGCTCAAGCGGGTTCGCGATCGCGAAATCGGCGGCGACTCGGCGAACGCCGCCTGATGGCTGCTCGCTTCATCGCGACTCACCACGCCGATCGCATCTCTGACACGATGGCCTTGGCCATCCGCTGGATCGCCGCGCTCTCTCCCACTTCGAGCCGCTCGCTGATCGGACGAGAAGGCACGAACGTGTCTGTGGCGACGAAGTTCTGACGGGCCACCAGCGTGCCCGCTTCGCGCCTGCCTTCGCCCGCCGATCCGTTCCAGTCCGCGCCCCAACTCGTCCGCGTCCATGCAAAGTCGACGACGATCTGCACCGCCACTTCCTGCACCAGCCCCGTGCCATCACGCAACGACAGCGTGCGCAGGTCGGCCTTCGTAATCGTTCCCGAAAGCGCCGAGTCCGCCGCACTGCCCGCGCTGCTGGCCTGCACCACGCGCATATCGGTGGAAGCCTGAATCTCCTTGATGATCGCCTCGGTGAGTTCCTGCTCCAGCCCCGGCGCGTTGGTACGGTTGCGGAACATGGGCACGTTCACCGTCCGGACTCCCTCGACGCGCGAAGACGAGAACGTGTAGCCGTCGCGAGGACTACCCGCGCAACCAGCGCTCCACGCCGCGCACCCGAAGAGGAGTGCAGCGATCGCAAGCGTGATCTTCGCATCTCGCGCCGCGCCAGTCCTCATCGCGACTCCCCGCTGCCGTTCGCCGCCTCTCGATCCGCCCCCACCTTCTTCTTGGCGATCCCCGGCTCCCGCTCATCAAGCTGCTTGATGAACTCCAGAGCCTCGTGGGCCGCGCCCGTCTTGGGATGCCGGCGCACCAGCCGCACCAACGTCAGCCGCGCCGACACCGGATCATCCCGATCCGCGTACCACTTCGCCTGCGTCAGCATCCCCGTCGCGGCGGACTCATCCAATCTCGCTACCAGCCCGTCATTGAGCCCCGTCCGTTGGGCCTCGGCCGGAAACTCCGCCGCAAAGTCCTCAATCTGCACCTGCGCGTCCTTGAGCATCCGCACGTCGTATCGAGGCCCCTTGAACTGCGCAACGGTTGCATAGATACGCCGCTGCATCGCGTTGGCCCGCATCGGACTCCGCGGAAACAGCCGCACGAAGACGTCATACGTCTCCACCGCCATCCGCAACTCCCGCACCCGCGCGTAGTAGTCGGCCAGTTCCAGCAACGCACGTTCGGCGAGCTTGCTCCCGGGCAACCGCTCGGCGATCCGCACCACGATCTCTTCCGCGATCGGCACGCCGCTGTCCAGCCGCCAGCCGAACATGCCGGGCTTGCGGCGACCGTTCAAGTACAACTTCGCGACATCGAGTTCGCGTTCCAGCGCGTTGGCAAAATACTCGCTGCCCGGGTACTCACGCACCAGCCGTTCATAGTCGAACAGCGCGTCATATTCCTCGTCGATCGCGAGGTTCGCGTTCCCTCGCAGATACAACGCCTCGCCAAAACGCGGATGGTCGGTCCCCTCGAACCGTTCGATCCAGTCATCCAGCAGCCGCTTGGCATCCCCCGGCTTGCCCTCGACAATCGCCCGCCGGGCATCGCGCATCACGATCGCTTCGGGGTCTTCGGGTGCGGGCGAGGCTTGCTGCGCGGGCTGCGTCGGCCCCGGCGCGGAACCGGAAGGAGCGGGGCCGTCCACGATTCGCACCTGCGCCATCGCTTGCGAACTCGCGACGCACCAACCCGCCAAGGTCACCAACGTCCATGCAGTGAACACGCTGCGCATGCGCCAGCGTACGCCGGGTTCCGGGGCTCCCTCTCTCGCAGCCATCACGCGAAGATCGCCGCGGCGACGGCCGCCAGCCCGAGGATCACCGCGATCTGAACCGCGACGATCACGAGCGTCAGCCATATGGCATCGGCCTTTTCAAGTTCCAGAATCGTGATGCAGAGCGTCACCATCAAGGCGAACGTGAGAATCCCCCCCACCACAGGCACGCCGCCAGAGAGCCCAAGCGATGCCAGCAGCGCCCCGGGCAGGGTCATGATCGCCAGAATCTGGCCAAACCGCAGTGAAGTGATACCCCACGGCGCATCAAACTCCAGAAAGACCAGCGTGCAGAGAAAGAACGCGATCAGACCGATCGGGATCATCACCGCCCACCCCACCAGCATCACCACGGCGCCCACCCACCCGGCCGGCCCGATCGACTGCAAAGCGGCAGAAATCGCGAGGCAGATCACGCCGACGATCACGGGCTGCAGCCACGTCTTGCGAGCCAGGGCCCGCGACTGCTCGTCCAGCAGCGTCTTGTAATCGCGAGGCGGCGTCACATGCCCGCACTCGGGGCACTTCAGCGATGCAATCCCAGCGAGCGAGTACCCGCACTTGGCGCACTTGCTCGGCGCTTCGTCCTTGCGCATGCCCGGATACGCGGGCAGCTTTCCGCCGCCCCGCCCGGACTTGGCCGGCAGAGGGGCCGCGGGAGATAAGTCGATCACCTGATCCGTGGCGACGCTCGCCTGAGCCTTGGCCTCTTCGGCGAGCAGGTCGATCGACAACTCGGGTTCATCAGGCAGAGCCTCCGAAGCCTTCGCCCCGGACGAGGCAGCCCCGACGGGTACCGCCGCGACTTGCTGCTTGGCGGCGAGCTTGTCCGCACATGCCTGGCAGGTGTATCTCCCCTGCGGGTCCTTGATGCGGGGCCGCTTCGAGCAATCCTGCTTGCAGACTACGCAAACCTTCCCCGTTGACGTTTCCCCAGCCATGCCGACACCTCCCGACGTCCAATCACGTCAGGAGGAAGCATACTCGATTTTCGCATCCCGCACAAGGCCCCAACCCGCGCGAATCGCCACGTTTGTGCGACAACTCAACCGCCCGGAGCCTTGGCTGGGGTCTCCGGAGCTTTGGACGTCTTCGTGCGGAATGCTGCGAGGACTTCCTTCTCGCGAGCGGGCGTGAGGCCGACGCGCAGGCGGGTGGGCTCGCCCAGAGTGGGAGCGGGCTTGCCGGCCGCCTTGGCATCCTCGACCATCTGCTTGCCCACACGGTCACGCCGCGCGACTTCCTTGGGCCACCATGCGATGGTGTCCTTGCAGGTTTCGACGGCGGGACGGAGCGTGAGCCCCGCGGCGAGTGCCTTGCCAACGTTGCGGCGGTGAAACCCGCCGGTTTCGCCGCTGCCGGGAATGACGATCGTCGTGTCGACCGGGCCTTCAACTTCCTGGATGAAGTCCCACGGGACCCAGACGGGCGTGGGCGCATCCTTGCCGCCGGCTTCGCGGCAGGCCTTGACGAAGTCGCCCACTGGGAGACCGCTTTGCGGGCCGGTGACGTTGTACGCGCCGACGTGGCGTTGCTCGATGCAGTGGATGATGAACTTGGCAAGATCGCGAACGTCGACGAACTGGATGGGCTCTTCTTCGGTGCCCGGAACGAGCATCTCCGAGCCCCACTCGGAAACCTGCGACACGCCCGCGCCCTTGGCGGCGCGCACGGGCCAGTACGTGAAGCGATCGGTCGGATCGCCAGGGCCGACGATGAAGCCAGGTCGGATGTTGGTGGTCTTGCCGGGCATCGCGGCCTCGGCGGCTTGCTCGCAGAGGGCCTTGAGTTGGCCGTACAACTGCTGGATTTCTTCGCTTTCGGGCGTGTCGGTGGTGGCGATTGCGGCAGACTCGTCCTCGTTGGGGCGGTCGTTGTTGGCGTAGACGCTGATGGTCGAGACGAAGACGTATTGCTGGGCTGCGGGGGCGAGCAGTTCTGCCGAAGCCTTGACGATGCGGGGCACGTAGCCGCTGGTGTCCACCACAGCGTCCCAGGTTGCGCCGCCCTTGATCGCGGCTTCGATTTCGCTTAGACCGAGCGGCGACTGCTTGTCTTCGTCGTCAGCGAGCAACTTGGGATCGCGATTGCCATTGAGCTTCTCGACGTCCTCGATGACGCCAATGCGCTTTTCGGTGCGGCCGCGGTTGAAAAGCGTGAGTTTGTGGCCGTTGGCCTTGGCCGCATCGACGACTGCGGGGCCCAGAAAGCCCGTGCCGCCCAGGATGAGGATCTTCAGGTTCTTGCGGTTGGCGGGGGTCGGCGCGGGGCTCGCGGCCGGCTTGGCGATCGCAGAACCGGCCATGGCCAAGGCAGCACCCGCGCCCGCGGCCATCAGAAACGAACGACGAGACGACCGCACCGATTCAAGGCTGATTTGCTGCATGCGGATTGATATTCCGCCACGCAATGGGCGTTACGCGCCCACCCACAAAACTCGACACCTTGAAACCTCGGCACCTGGATCATTCGAATCGCAACGCCCGGACCGGATCCATCCGCGCTGCTCGCCAGCTCGGAATGAGCGCGCCCAGCACGCTGCACGCGACGCCACCCAGACAGACGATGGTCGCCTTGGAGACGTTGAGGGCGTTGGGGATTTCGGTGAAGTAGTAGATCCGCGGGTCCCAGATCGTGAGGCCCAGCGCGCTGCCCAGCCATTCGTGGATGGGGTTGATGTTGCGGATGATGAGCGTGCCCACGCCCAGGCCCAGCAGCGCGCCGACCACGCCGATGACAACCCCATACCCCAGCCACACTCCAGCCACGCCCCAGCGGCTTGCGCCCAGGGCCCTCATGATCCCGATGTCCTTGGTCTTCTCCGCGATCATCGACCAGAAGATCGCGAGCACGAGGAACGCCGCGGTGAGGGAGATGAGGCTGAAGAGGAACAGCACCAAGCCCGTTTCCTTCTTAACGGCGTTGATGAGCGTGCGGTTCTGATCTTCCCACGACAGCACAGACACATCGAACGTTCCCGGCACCTGGCCCGGATGGGCCTGTTCAAACTCGGCATAGATCGCTCGAACGCGATCGACGAGCGGTTCGGAGGTGCCAAGCTTGCCGTAGTCGGCCTTGCCACGGACAATGACGTGCGTGACGCGGGCGGGCGTGTCTTTGCTGGCCCCCGAGCCGATGCCCGTGGCGAAGCCGTCTTCGTTGTCGCTCCCGGGCGCGGTCTTGGCGGCCTTCACAGCGTCCATGCGCAGCATCTTCTGGAGCGTCGCGAGCGGGGCGATCACGACTTTGCTGTCGAGTTCGTAGACGCCTGAGTGGAACTCGTTGGCGACGGCCATCTTCATGGTCGCCTGCTCCCCCACCACGCGAGCGTCGCTATCAAGCGGCAGCACGCTCATCACGACGTGACCGGAATTGGGCAGGAATTCGTTCACGGGCTGGGCGCTGCCGGTTGCGTCGCGCTTGATGTATCGCTGCGGGTCGTAGTAGCCCTCGGGTTTGCGGGCGTTGAAGCCGGAGACCTCGATGCCCATGACGACCGCGGGCTCGGCCTCGCCCGTGAGCGGATCGATGCGTGTCAGCGACTGGGAGTTTGCGACCGCTCGATTGAGCACGTCGAGGTTTTCCTGCTTGAGCCGCACGTCGTCGCCATTCTCATCCTTTCGCAGCGGCTTGTCCATCGGTCGCCACCACTGGATCTTGTCGTACTCGGTCACTCGCGCGTAGCTCTCAGGCTCCACGCCCCGCACCATCACCATTTCCTTGCGCCCGTTGGCAAGGCCCAGCAACGCGAAGGACTCAATCGCCGGCGCGGCCGCCGCGATCATCGGATCGGATTCGAGGCGTTTGACCAGATCGTCGTAGTGCGCAAAGCCAACGTTGGGCCAGGTCACAATCACGTCGCCCGACATGGTCCGCCCCGACGAGACCAGCATGTTGAGGAAGCCGCCCATCACCGACCACGTCACGAGCACCATGGTGGTGCAGAGCAACACCGCCGCGGCGGCGAGGAGGGGCATGATCTTGCTGAGGAGGTACTTGCGGACCAGCAACGCTTGGTACATGCGCGAGTGTAGAACTATCGGCGGAAGAGCACCCCCAGATCGTGCCTCACGGCAGCCATCGCCACTTGCCGCTTCCATCCGTCATGGCAACCCACACTGGTCGAGTGATTGCCTAGAACGCCCTCGTCAACACGCTCTCCGCCATCACCTGCAGCAGCGTGCGGGCTGGCGTCTGAGGCAGCATCGCAAGTTCGCGTTTCGCATGTGTAATGAAGGTCGCAGCGCCGGTTCTTGCGGCGGTGAAGGAGTCGGTTTGTTCCAGGGCGCGGACGAGGTCGCGCTGCGCGGCGTGGAGTTGGTCGCCAGAAGCTTGCTCGAGCAAGTTGAGGGTGCGGCCTCGATCCTTGGGCGAGGCGTGGGCGAGGTGGTGGATCACTGGGAGGGTCATCTTGCCCTTTTCCATGTCCTTCTGTACCGACTTCCCCACCACGCTTTCCTTGCCAGTCAGATCGAGGATGTCGTCTTGCACTTGGAACGCGACACCCAGGCAGCGGCCAAAGCGGGCGAGGGCTGAGCGGGTTTGCGGATCTGATCCGGAGGCAATACAGCCCAATTCGGCGGCGGTTGCGATCAATTCGGCGGTCTTGCGGGCCACGATCTCGTAGTAAGTCGGTTCGTCCAGCGAGAAGTCGTCGCGATGGTGCAGTTGCAGAAGTTCCCCCGCGCAGGTGACCATGCTGGCACGTCCCACCGCGAGCGCGGCGTCGTTGGTGGAGAGGGTTGAGCACAGGTGATACGCGGAGGCGATGAGGTAGTCGCCCAGGATCACGGCCGCTTCGTTGCCGCGCAGTTTGTTGACGGTGAGGCCTCGCCGGCGGGTTTCGGCGTCGTCGAGAACGTCATCGTGCACGAGCGTGGCCATGTGGACCATCTCGACGACAGCACCCATGACGAGGTGATCGCGGGTGATGAGTTTTTCGTAGTCGGCGACGGGTGTTTGAGCGATCTGGGGGTGGGTGGCCAGCCCCACTGCTATCACCAGCGACGGGCGAAGCATCTTGCCGCGGTAGTTCTCGACGTGCTTGACGAGACTCGCAACGGGCGGAAGGTCGCTGGCGAGTTGCTGGTCAAAGACTTCTTCGACGCGGAGCAGTTGCCGCGTCAAAAGGGCGGCGACGGGGAGGACATCGGGGGGAACATCGAGGACGCCCTGCATGGGAGCAGGGTAGGGGGAAGCGGCAGGTCAGAGTGCGAGCGCGGGAGCACCAGCGGGGGAGCGGGCCAGACGGGGAGCCGACTGCTTCGTACGGGGGCGAACAGCGAGAGGGCCGCGCGTCGGCCTAAGCCTGTCGGTCAGGGACGTTGGACGCCGGAGCGTCGGGCCGTGCGTTCGTGCTTGCCTGGCGATTTGCTTCAAGCAACTCGCGGGCGCGGGCGGCGTCGAGCTTGGCGAGGTGGGCGTGGGTGGGCGGGTTGATCTGGTGGCAGTGGCTGCAGATGCCGCCGTGCTCGCTCCAGGTGGCGTCCTTGAGGGACTTGCCGCAGGCGAGGCAGGTGTCTTTGGCGAGGCGGCTGGTCACGGTGTTCACGGCGACGACCAGCGTTGCCACCGCCACACCCACCACGGGCCACGCGGGCAGTGTGGTCCAGGCAAGTACCCCCAACGCCGTTGCGGCGACGCCGACGACGATCCAGAGGGCACGAGTTCGAGCGGTTTCGAGAAGTTTCACGGGAGTGACGGGGGCTGGGAACGATGTTGCCGTGAGAGATTCGATGTCGACGCAGGAGCGGTTGCGTTGAGATGGTAGTCGGCGCGGCGGTTGGGGTGGGTTCAATTTGGGGGGGAGGAATCCGGCTGGGTGGCCCGGGCGACGACGTCGGGGTTGCGAACGTTGGTGGTCCGGTAGGTGGCCCGCGTCCGCATGTACTCCTCGGGTGAAACCCTCAGGTCGGGCTCCTTGCCTTCCTGGTGGAGTTTGTGCAGGTGTTTCAGGAACGGCACGCACCACATGCAGCCAGTGCCGGCGGAGAGGCACTCGCTGATCAGGCTCGCGACGGGCGGGTTCTCACGCTGCAGGTAGTTGCGGATCTTCCGCAATGAGACGTGAAAGCAGAGGCAGACTTCGTCGTCGGGTTGCACGGCGGATCGTATGAAAGGGTCGACGAAGGGTACTTGGGCAGGTTGTGCCTAATCCAGTGCGTGCAGGAAGTCCACAGCGATGCGGTCGGCGATCAGGAAGCCCTGGTCGGTCAGGCGGATGCGCTCGGGGGTGTCGGACGATGGGTCGTACAGGTTGCGGGCGTCGCGATGGCGTTGGATGCAGGCACGAAGGCGTGGCGCGATGATCCCGGCGTCAGACAGGGCCTCGGTGCGGGCGAAGACGCTCGCAGCGTCGAGCCCTTCACGGGTGCGCAGGGCGGTCCAGATCCATTCGCCCAGGTTGCGCTTCGGGTCGGGGGTTTCGTGGTCGGTGATCGCGGCGAATCCATCGCGGTCACGCGAGAGATAGTCGTCCAACCTGGGCAGATTCTTCCAGCGATGCCCGTCGATATGGCCGCTCGCGCTGGGCCCCGCGGCGAGCCAGTTGCGTTGGCGCCAGTACGCGAGGTTGTGGCGGCACTCGGCTCCGGGTCTGGCGAAGTTGGACACTTCGTAGCGATCCAATCCCGCGGCTCGCAATCGCGAAAGAACATGCTCGAACATGTCGGCTTCGAGGTCTTCGTCGGCCTTGCGAAACTCGCCTTTCTTCAGGCGGGCGGTCATGGCGGTGTTGGGTTCATAGGTGAGTGTGTACGCGGAGAGGTGTTCGGTCTCGAGGGCGAGTGCCGCGTCGAGATCGGCGTCGAGTTCGGCGATGGACTGGCCAGGAATGGCGTAGATGAGATCAAGCGATTGGCGGTGAATCCCCGCGGCACGCGCGAGGGCGACGGCCTTGGCGACGTTCGCTGGATCGTGCCAGCGTTCGAGGGTCTTGAGGTGCTGGGCGTGGAAGGACTGGGCGCCGATGCTGACGCGGGAGACGCCGCCCGCGCGGAGGGTGTCGAGCAGTTCGGACGTCAGGGTTTCCGGGTTGCATTCGACGGTGAACTCGCCTTGCGAGGGATCGTGCATGAGCGAGAGGTCAAACTCGCCCGCGAGCACGCGCAGCACCTCGCGCCAAAGGTCCACCCTCAGGAGGCTGGGTGTCCCGCCGCCTACGAAAATGGTCTCGAGCGGTCGCTGGGCAAAGGGCGCAAGGGCACGCAGTTCACGGACGAGCCGCTGCGTGAACGCGTCCTGGCGGTCGCGCGTGTCGACGATGCTGTAGAAGTCGCAGTAGTGACACTTGTGGAAGCAGAAAGGCACGTGGATGTACAGCGACGCGGCTTTGGCCTGACACCCGGCGAACAGGTCGCCCGCCCAGCCAAGCACGGGCGGCGAAGACGCAAGCTGGGGAAGGGGCCGGGCGGTCACGGGGCAGGGTAGGGTTTGGGTTGGGGAGGGCCCGGCGGGAGGCGAACTCTTGGCGGGCACGGGCACTACCCTATGTGGACAACGTGTGTGAATCGCGTCGATGTTTGCCGGTAGGTCGTGTGCGTCGCACAGGACCTATTCGGATCAAGAGAGTGCGGTTGGGGAGCGGGGTTTCGGGGGCGGAGGGGTGGGTGGCAGGAAGGAAGCGGCGAAACAGCTATGCAGATGAACGTCTCGCTCGTACTCGTCACCGAAGAAGGCCGCCAGCAAGATGTGGCCCTTCGCAAGCCCGTCAGCGTCGTGGGGCGACAGACCGACGTGGCGATTCGGATTCCCAGTTCGTCCGTGTCGAGACATCACTGCGAGGTCGCGCTCGCCGATCACAAGGTCGTACTCAAGGACCTGGGAAGCAGCAACGGGACGTTTGTCAACAAACGCCGGATCACGCAGACGGACCTGAAGGCGGGCGATCTGCTGTCCATCGGCGGCAAGGTGTTTGTGGTGCGGATCAACGGCCTGCCCGAGACGATCGACCCGGAAGAGGCTTTTGACGATGGGTTTGTGCCGGTCGCGAACGCGGGCGGCGCTCCAGCGGCACCGGCATCCGCGGCGAATGCGCCGGCAAAGCCGAGCCCGGCCGCGAAGGCTCCAGAACAGAAGAAGGCTCCGCTCAAGTCGCTCGCCGAGGATGACGACGACGATCTGATCCCCGGCAAGCCGGCGGGGAAGGCTGGCTCGGGAGATCCCGACGACAGCGACGAGTTTGACTTTGACTTCCTCGATGAGGACGACGACCTCAAGAAGCAGCCCAAACTCTAAACGCATACGCCTCAGTGATCATGAGTGATCCGCAGCACAATTCGCTCGCGTTCAATCTTGGCGCGTTTTTCGGGCACATCGTCCAGGCAGTCAAGACCGACGTCACCAAGCAACCGGATGCCGCCACACAGATCGTGCGCAAACAAGTGGGCGAAGCGCGCCTCGAGACCCAAGAAGGTCCGGTGACGCTGCGACGAACGATCATTGATGAAGTGCGGACCGAAGACGCTCCGCGAGACTGAACGGCCTGCGCTCGACTGTGCGCAGGACAGCGTTGGGTGTGCACGGATCAGAGCTTTGCGAGCAGAGGACTACGCCGCAGCTTTCAATGACTGCTTGAGCGTGCCCGTCACCGCGCGATCCACCAGCCGCACCATCTCCGCGAGTTCGGGCTTGGCGACCTGCATGTCCGCGCCCACCTGCTGGCCCTTCTTGAGGTTGTCCTGGCTGATCAGGCTGCTGAACAGGATCACGGGCACGTCGCGCAGGGCGGCGTGCTGCTTGATGTTCTTGCACAGAAACAGGCCGTCCATGCGGGGCATCTCGATGTCACTGACGATGCAGTGGATCGGATCGGCCTCTGTCGCGCCGCTCACCAGCTTCCACGCCTGCTCGCCGTCGCTGCAGACTTCCAGGCGGGCGTAGCCGCTGTTGATGAAGACCTCGCGCATCAGGTTTCGCATGAAGGGCGAGTCCTCGGCGAGGACCACGCGCTTGCGAGCTCGGTCCACGCCCGTGGGATTCTCAACCTTGTCAACGTGCAGGCGACGCTCGACCAGGATCGCATCTGCGACGGATTCAAAGTCGAGCATAAGAACCAGCGAGTCCTTGAGCTCAACCACCCCCGTGACCGAACTGACACCCCCGCTTCCTGTTTCGCCCACTTCCGGCGCGGGGCGCACCTTGGACCAACTCATGCGGTGAATCTGATCCACGCCATCAACGAGGAAGCCGGTGCGCAGACCGTTGAACTCAGTGATGATCACGCGACCGGACGCTGGGTCGCTCTTCTCGGCAAGGCCCAGGTGCTTGGCAAGGTCCACCACGGGCAGGACGTTCCCGCGGATGTTGAACATGCCGATGATGCTCGTGTGCTGATGCGGCGTCGCGGTCATGGGCAACGGCTTGATGACCTCTCGCACCTTCGCGACATTCACGCCGTAGCTGCCGCCACGCACGTGGAAAACGAGCACTTCGAGTTCGTTGGTGCCCGCGTCAAGGAGAATGTCGCCGGTGATTGCTGGAGGGGTGCCGGTGGCCATAACGGGGTTATCGGCAAGGAAAATGAGGGAGTAAAGCGATACATCGATAAAGCGATACATCGATGCAAACGCCTCGTCACGCGGAGGAGGTTTCGGACCTCATCGGGCTTGTATCGCCGTATTGATTTATCGACGAGTCGCTGTCAACACGTCCCCGCCTCCCCTATTCAGCCCCCGCGAACAACGCCTCCACAAACGCCCCAGGCTCAAACGCCTGCACATCCTCAGGCGTTTCCCCCACTCCCACGAACTTCACGGGAATGTCCGTGACCTCGCGCACAGCGATGACGATCCCACCCTTGGCTGTGCCATCGAGTTTCGCGAGGAAGATACCCGTCACGCCCGCGGCCTTGGAGAACTCCTCGGCTTGACGCAGGGCATTCTGGCCGCTGGTGGCATCGAGCACGAGCAGTACCTCGTGCGGTGCGCCGGGGATCTGCTTCTGGATCACCGAGCGGATCTTGGTCAGTTGCCGCATCAACGGATCCTGCGTCTGCAATCGCCCGGCGGTGTCGAGGATCAGCACATCGACATTGCGACTCTTCGCCGCGCTGCACGCGTCAAACGCGACGGCGGCGGGGTCGCCGCCCTGCTGGCCCTTCACGACTTCGACGCCCAGGCGATTGGCCCACGTTTCCAACTGTGCGACGGCACCCGCACGGAACGTGTCACACGCACCAAGCAGCACGGTCTTGTTCTCCTTGCGAAGCTGCGCACACAGCTTGGCGATGCTGGTGGTCTTGCCCACACCGTTGACGCCCGTCATGAGGATCACCGAAGGCCGCTCGCCGGCGGGGGCCAGCCGAAGCGACCGATCCTGCGCGGGCCAGAGCGCGGCAATCTCGCGCTTCAGGTACTCGAGCGCCTGATCACCATTCTCCATCGTGCCGCTGCGAAAGTCCGCGCGGAGGCCGTCGATCAGCTTGGCGGTCGTCTTGACGCCCACGTCGGCCTGGAGCAGGCGTCGCTCGATCTCATTGATGAGTTCCTCGTCGAGCTTGCGGCCCGTGAGGATATTGCGCAGGCCCTGCACGCCCGTGACGACGGCTTCGCGGGTCTTCTGCAGACCCTGCTTGAACTTGTCGACGATGTTGCGGAAGAAGCTCATGGGGATAAGGAGCAAGAGCGACAGAGCGGTGGAGCGACAGTGATCGAGCGGGTCAGTGGGTCAAAAGTCAGCAGGCCAGATGTTGAGCGGAGACTCTTCTGGCCCGATAGTCCGCCGGCCTGCTGGTCCGCTTCGAACAAGACGATGACCCCTACGTCGCGCCTTGCGCCGGCTCACCAAGCACCGCCTGCAGCGCCTTGTCCAAAAGTGCGTTCACGAACGAAGGGCTCTTGTCGGTGCCGAAGGCTCTCGCGAGTTCGATGCATTCGTGGATGACAATGCGTGCGGGCGTGAGCTTGCTGGAGGCTTCAAAGTGCCCCAGTCGCAGGATCGCGCGGTCGATCGCCGCAAGCCGGTGCGTGGGCCACTCCGGCGCGATCTCGGCGAAGACCGCGTCGGCGGGCTTGCGGTTGGTCCATGCTCCCACGACCAGCGCCCGTACCCGCTCGCCCTGGAAGGGACCGAGCCCATCGACGGTCGCGAGCTTTGCCAGCACCAGCGCAGGGTCGCCCTCCGCGGTGCCCGTCGAAAGATCAAGTTCGTACAATAGTTGCATCGCCAGCCGCCGCCCCGCGACGTGAAAGACTCGCTCGCGTTGTTCGGGCGTGAGGGTCGCCATGAGGGCCTCGGCCTGAGCCGGGTCGGGGCCGGTGCGCTTCACGGGCTCGTCGTGATCCGCAAGTTGGAGCACGCTCTGCAAGGCGAGTTGGCGGACGATATCGGGCTGGGCGGTCGAGTGGACGCCGCTGGCGGGTGTTGCAATCGGGTCGGTGCGTGACGCACTCATGACTTGCCGCCCCCCGCTCCGCCGTTCCCGCCGGTTCCATCCTGTCCGCGCCGAGGCCCGCGCCCGCGCCGCGCACGACGCAAGCCGCGATCCGTATGGCGACCGGCCTTGTCGGGTCGCACCAGTCGCGACGAAGCCCCGGCGAACTTCGTGGTTGCTGACGCGGCCGCAGCGGCGATGCGCTGCAGCCCGGCAAGCGCCGCGAGCACGGCGGACGTGGCTTCCGCGCCTTTGTTGCCCTTGTCGCCGCCCGCGCGGGCGCGAGCTTGGGCGACCGAATCGACCGTCAGCACGCCCAAACCAATGGGCACGCCCGTGACGATCGTGATGTTGACCAGACCCTGCGTCACGGCGTCGGCGAGCACGCGATCATGGATCGTCTCGCCCTTGATGATGCAGCCCAGCGCGACGACGGCCTCGATGCGACCACTGCGAGCAGCGGCGTTGGCGAGCGCGACGATTTCAAATGCACCGGGAGCGTCGATGATCATCACGGCGTTGCGATCCCCGCCGCTGCGCTCGTATTCGCCCAGCGCGCCTTCGAGCAGATGACTCGTGATCGACTCGTTGTAACGGCTGATGATGATCGCGAGGCGCGGCGCGGCGGCGGCGTGCCGGCGCGTACGGGCAACCCCCGAGCCGACGGGCGGCTTGGCGAGGGGTGGTTTCGTGGAACGGGGAGGACGCGGGGGGCGGCGGGCCATTGGACGCGATAGTAGGGTGATGTGACGTGGTGCGAATGTGAAGAGCCTCCGGCCAAGATGACCGGGAGAGCCACGGGCGGGACGCCCGCGCCACTCAAACCAGACCCAGGGCGTAGAAGACGGCGGTGAAGGCGAGGTCGGCGATCACGATGGCGACGACGCATTGGACGACGGTGCTGGTGGTGGCCTTGCCGACGCCCGCCGCGCCGCCCGAGACGCGCAAACCGTTGATGCAGGCGATGACGCCAATGAGGATGCCGAAGACCGCGCCCTTGGCGACGCCAGTTGCAAAGTCGACGAGCTTTGCCTGGTCGAGCATGTTGCGCATGAAGGTGGCGTAGGGGATCTGGAGAACAACAACGCTCATGACCAGCGCGGCGATGATGGCGGTGACACTGGCAAGGACAGCAAGGCAGGTCATGCCGATGATCGACGCGAGCAGGCGAGGCACGACCAGGAACCGCACCGGATCGAGGGCGTGAGCTTCCAGGGCTTCGACTTCTTCGGAGACGACCATCGTGCCGATCTCGGCGGCGATGCTGGCCCCGGCGAAGCCGGTCAGTACGATCGCGCCGATCAGCGGCCCCAGTTCGCGCAGCACGGCAATTGATATGATGTTGGCGACCAGGTCCTTGCGGCCGAAGTCATCGAGGGGCGGAGCGAGTTGAAAGGCGAGGATGAGGCCCACGCAGCCCGACACCAGCGACACAATGAAGACGCTTCGCACACCGATGCGAACAAGCTGCGATACCACCGCCGCTCGCCCCAGCCGCACGCCCGGCACCAGCGTGCCGCGAACCGCCCAGGTCATTGCGTCGAAAAAGAGGTAGCACGCGCCCCCGATGTGGCCGAGCATTTCAAATGTGACGCGACCAACCAACTCGAATGGCACGAGCGGTGTAGGGACGGGTTTGGGTGAGGAGTCGGCCATCGAAGTAGAACCGTAGCGAGCCAGCGAGTCAGAAAAGACAAGCGCACGCGCGATCCGGTCCGATGACCCGCCGGTCCGCTCCAAATCAAGTTTCCGCGCGTGTCTTCACGATCTTGAAGACGCTGGCGAGGCGAGAAATCTCAAAGACCGCGAGCACGCGCTCCTGCAAGCCGCAGAGCACGAACTGGACATTGTTCTTCTTGGCAAGTTGCAGGGCCTCGACGAGCGTCGCCAGTCCCGCCGTCGCCATGTACGCCACGCCCGCAAGATCAACGACGACCTTCGTCGGCTTCTTTTCGTACGCACCCTTGATCGCGTTCCGCAGCGATGGCGCTTCGTGGGTGCCGATATCGCCCACGGGCGCGACGAACGCGACTTGCCCCGTTGAGCCGTTGGCAAACGTCACGCCGACCTGGATATGGCCCGAATCGCTCATGAGCAGGCTCCGCCGCTTCCCTTTTCGTCACACTCACACTTGATGCCCGGAACGTCCAGGCCCTGCCCGTCGAGCCCCAACGTATCACCCCTCGCGGCGGGAGACGCGACGTGCTTGACGAGCGTGAGCCTCATACCCACGCCGCCCTCGCGGTGTTCGTACTTTGCTTCGTCCATAACCCGCTGAATGATGTGCACGCCCAGCCCACCCGGGCGCACGTCATCGAGGTTGCGGCTCTTGATCTGGCTGAGTTCGACTTGTCGGGCCTCGTCTTCGATCACCACCCGCACGCCGGGACCACGATGAACTGGCGAATCCTGAAAGGGCTGGATGTGGATCACAATGCGTCCGTCGTCGCGGCCCTGATAGCCGTGCTTCATCACGTTGGCGAGGGCCTCGTCCACAGCCAGCACGATCTGCGAGGATTGCGCCCCATCGAAGCCGATGCGGGGACAAAAGGACTGCATGAACGCCCGCACCGAGCAGAGGTACGACGTCTTGCTGTCCAGTTCGATGCGAACCTCGCCCCGTGCCGCGCCCGCGCGTGCTTCGGCGCGTTGGTCCTGCTGCGGCGTGTGTGGCTGATGGTGCATCAACTCGTTCCGCTCCCCGCCCCCCACGGATCCGACCCCCGCCTATTCCTTCTATCGGAGCGACGGTTGGCTCGCTCGAATCCGGTCCCACTCGCGCCAGCGATCGATTGCCGCCAATCGTTCGACTTCCGGACCTTCCGGATCGTACCCCATGGTTTGACCGGTCATGGACTCCAAGGCTTCAGAAGCCAACAGCCGTGTCGCGGGGTCGTCGCTCCGCAACATGCGGATTAGGTCGGGAATCCGGGATTGGTCGTTGCCTCGGGCCGCCTGGACGATCGCCGCGTTGCGTGCCGCGGGTTCGGCGGAATTGAAGTCGGGGCGGACTGTTGGCCCGCATGAAGCCAGCATCGATGCCAGTCCCGCTGCGATCCATGCAGCAACTGTGAAGAGCGGCTTAGTGTGGTACATGCGCCTCATGGGGTTCAACATCGGTCCTTAGATTGGATTCCCGCCACTCAACGGGGTTTCCAACCAGACCCGCCGACCCTAGTATCCCCCTTCCCTCGTGGTTCCCCATTCGGTGAACCCGCGACACGAAAGCCGCCCATGCCCAGCCCGTCCCCAACTCCCCCCACCGCCCGCCACGACGAGGTCGTCCCGATCCTCGACTTTGGAAGCCAGACCGCCCAACTGATCGCCCGGCGTGTGCGCGAACTGGGCGTCTTCACGCTGCTGGTCTCCCCCTCGATCTCCCCGAAGGAACTGCTCGCGATGAACCCAAAGGGGATCATCCTGTCGGGCGGGCCGTCGAGCGTGTACGAAAGCGGCGCCCCAAAGTGTGACCCGGCGATCTTCGATCTGGGCATTCCCGTGCTGGGCATCTGCTACGGCATGCAACTCGCGGCCCATGTTCTGGGCGGCGAAGTGAAGCCCTCGCGAGAACGCGAGTTCGGACGTGCCCACATCGCGCTCTCAGGAACTCGCAACGTGCTGCTGCATGGCGTGCCGGATCGCACGACGGTTTGGATGAGCCATGGCGACCAAGTGTCAGACCCGCGAGGTGTCTTCACCCCCCTCGCAAGCACGCCCACCTGTCCGCTCGCCGCGGCGGTCTGCACCACGCCCGACGCAAGCGGACGTCCGCGCCAGTTCTACGGCGTGCAGTTCCATCCCGAAGTCACGCACACGCCCCATGGCATGGACCTGCTGCGCAACTTCGTGTACGAGGTGTGCAAGGCCCGTGGCAATTGGCGGATGAGCGACTTCGCCGAGACCATGGCGGCCCAGGTGCGGGCTCAGGTCGGCGATGGACACGTGGTGTGCGGCCTTTCGGGCGGCGTCGACTCCGCCGTCGTCGCGGCGCTTTTGCATAAGGCGATTGGCTCGCAATTGCACTGCGTTTTCGTCGATACCGGCCTGCTGCGCAACGGCGAGCGAGAACTGGTCGAAAGCACCTTCCGCGATCACTTCAAGATTGACTTGCGTGTCGCCGACGCGGGCGAGCAGTTCCTCGCGGACCTTGCGGGCATCACCGATCCGCAGGAGAAGCGCCGTCGCATCGGGCATCGATTTATTGATGTCTTCAAGGACGCCGCAAAGCACATTCCCAAGGCAAAGTTCCTCGCGCAGGGCACCCTGTACCCCGACGTGATCGAGAGCGGCCATGGCCACGCGGGGACCGCCGCAGGCATCAAGTTGCACCACAACGTGGGCGGCTTGCCGGCGGAGTTGGGCTTCGAATTGGTGGAGCCGCTCCGCGAACTGTTCAAGGACGAAGTCCGCAAGTTGGGCAGCGTGCTGGGACTGCCCGATCAGATCGTCTGGCGGCATCCGTTCCCGGGCCCTGGCCTTGCCGTGCGAGTCTTGGGTGACATCACCAAGGAGAAGCTCGCGATCCTCCGCGATGCAGACGAGATTCTGCTCGAAGAGATCGTGAGCGCCAACCTGTATCGCTCGACGAGCCAGGTCTTCGCCGTGCTGCTGCCCGTGCAGAGCGTGGGCGTCATGGGCGACGGGCGGACCTACGAACGCACCGTCGCGATCCGCGCCGTGGAAACCCAGGACTTCATGACTGCGGACTGGGCCCGCATTCCCTACGACATCCTGGCCCGCATCAGCAACCGCATCATCAACGAGGTGCGGGGCGTCAACCGAGTCTGCTACGACATCTCGAGCAAGCCGCCCGCGACGATCGAGTGGGAGTGAGAAACGAAACGCGACCATCAGGGAGCGTCGAACGCCCTTCGCTTTGAATCACGCCCTGCACGTTTGACGCTTCCTCACGGTCGCGTCACGTGGGTTGCCTTCCCGCATACCTTCGACCATGCTCACCATCAACGTCCGTTACTCGGGCAACAAGAAGTGCGAGTGCGTCCATCCCGAAGGCGCCACCCTCCGCACCGACGCCCCCAAGGACATAGGCGGCGACGCCTCCGCCTTCAGCCCCACTGACCTCGTCGCCACCGGCCTGGCCAGTTGCATCCTCACCACCATGGCCATGTGGGGCGAGCGCCACGGCATCGATCTCTCCGGCGCAACCGCGACCGTCGAGAAGCACATGAGCCAGCCCCCCGCCCCGCGCCGCCTCGCACGACTGCCCGTGACGGTGATGATCCCGGCAAAGGCCGTCCCCGCCGAGATGCGAGAACGCATCGAAGCAGTCGGCCACAAGTGCCCGGTGCACGCGAGCCTTCATCCCGAGGTCGATGCGCCGATCATCTACAAGTACGTCTGACATTGACTTGGCCGGCGCTTGGGGCAAGGCCGCATGTTCATGATGGCTGCGTCGTCCACGCCCCTGCCGCGGGGAGCACGTTGCCGCCAAAGTCAAACCACGCGCAGTTCTCCCACGCCGAGCCCGAAGGGTTGGCGAGCCAATCCGGCGCCCACCAGCATGCTCCCAGCCCGAGCCCCGAAGGCGCATCCAACATGATCCGTGCGATGCTCGCCCCAAAGGCCGCCTGACCCGCTGGCGTCGCAGCAAAGCCGGGGAGCAACTGCGACGGGAGACCCACGAGGTTGTTGGTGTTGTCGTTCCACCCCAGCGTCCATGGATACGCCGTCTCGGCCAGGAACACTGGGCGGCCATATCGCGTCGCGAGCGTGCGCACGGTGGTTTGGCACGCCTGCAGCGAGCCGTGCCACCACGGGTAATACGACAAGCCGCAGATGTCCCACGACACACCGCGAGCCAGCAAGTTGTCAAAGAACCAAGTCGCGCCGCCGACATCCGCACCACGGTCGATATGAATGACCACGCGCGGGCGACGGGTCGCCCCCCACGCCTCGTCGACGCCTTGGCGAGCCGCAAGCATCAGCGTCGCAAACCCGCTCCAGCCCGCTCCACCAGCCTGGCTGGAAATGCGTCCATGGGGCCAAAGCATGCCATCGGTGATCTCGTTGCCCAGCTGCACCGCGATCGGCGCAGCGCCCGCGTCGCGAAACGCCCGCAGCGTGTCGCGGGTGTACTCACGAAGAGTTGTCGCCAACGCGGCGCCGCTCAGCCCGGCCCACGAAGCCGGTGGCGCCTGCTGCCCTGGATCCGCCCACGTGTCGCTGTAGTGCAGGTCGAGAAGCACGTCCATCCCTGCGAGGCGAACCCGACGGGCGAGCGCGATCATCGGCGCCAACGCGTTGTTCCCACTGGGCGGCTGAACCCACAGACGAAGTCGCACGAGATTCACGCCTCGCTCGCGGACGATCTGCACGCAATCACGCAGCACGCTCGCGACACGAAACACGCCACCTTGCGCTTCGACCTCCGGCAGGAACGAAAGATCAGCCCCGCGCCAGGCCATCATCCGAGGCCGTGCCAACAGCGATTGCGCCCCGACGGGCCCCGCGAGCAGCCACGCCGCGCCGGTTGCTGCTGCAAGTTGCAAGGCAGTGCGACGGTCCATTTGAGCATGGTACCGGATCCTGCAAGCCCCCAACGAAGTCCCCAGTTTGGCGCGATCGTCGCCACTTATCGCACCCGTGCCATGCATCCGGCGCGGGCTGCGCTCCGATACCCTCTCCCATGCCCTCGCCCATCCCCACCCTGCCCAAGAAGGCCGCTCTGCCCAAGGTCTCCGAAGTTCCCTCGCAGGAAGGCCGGTTTGGCCAGTTTGGCGGGGCGTATGTGCCCGAGTCGCTGGTGCCGGCACTGCGGCAGCTTGAA
>JALHOJ010000061.1 GCA_022843045.1 Phycisphaerales bacterium | reverse complement strand
CTTGCTGATCGCGACCAGTTCTGGCAACAGTCTTGCGCTTGCGAGTGCTGCGACCATCGAGTCCGGCTGGACGCTGGGCACGTTCTTCCCCGATGGACTGCCTGCGTTTGTGCCCACGCCAACCGGCATGCCCAACTCAGCGGCTGATCGCGGGAGTGGGAGTCGCATCGCGAGCGGGGACGTGAACGACGACGGGCGACCGGACTACTTCTACGTGTACAACGGCGGGCGGCTGTTCATGAGCCAATCGGATGGCACGTGGCTGACGACCAATCGCGGCATCGCGACGAGCGGCAACGTGCTGAACGCTTCATTCGAGGACTATGACAATGACGGGGATCTGGACCTGTTCTTTGGCACGACGGATGGCGCGCAGGTGATGCAACTGTGGCGGAATCCGGGCGGGACCGGCAACTTCACGAACGTCGCGAGCACGGCGGGGCTTGCGCTCGCGACGCGGGTGAGCAGCAGCACATGGGGAGACTTTGACAACGACGGGGATCTTGACCTGTACGTGATTGGCAACGCGACGCAGGCTCAGCTGTATGTGAACTCGGGCGCGCCCAACTACACCTTCAGCGTGCAGGAGCGGGGCGTCAACACGATGTCGGAGATCGCCGACTGCGCGTTCTTTGATTATGACCTTGATGGGGACCTCGACCTGGCCGTGACCAACGCGAGCGCGTCCGCGAGCTACCTCAATCGTCTCTTCGAGAACACGCCCATCACCAACCAGAGTCGATACCTGCTCGTCCGCGTGCTCGGCCGCGGGGCTGGCGGCATCAACTCTCTCGCCATCGGCACCCGTCTTGAACTCTGGGACGCGGCCAACACCACGTTCCTCATGCGCCGCGACATCGGCGGAAGCCGCGGAAACGGCCAGGACCCGCTCATCGCACACTTTGGAGGCGTCAATCCCGCGACCACGTACACGTTGCGCGTGTATCGCCCCACGGGTGACCAGTACGCGGTGCAGGTCACGCCTTCGACGGCGACCACGACCATCGCGGGACGGACCTTCCCGCAGTACTACACGTTTGACGAGGCGGCGATGCAGCCGCTCGTGGAAGTCGTGCGGTGGCACGAAGTGGGCGAGGATGAATGAGTCTGCCTCCGATCGACGATGAGTCGGTCGGTGTCGAGCGTGCTGTCAACGTGGCTGCAAGAAAAGGTCGCACGGACCCGAGGATGGGTCCGTGCCACGGGCGTTACTTGGTTTCGAACGTCCAGCCGGCTTCGCGTGCCTGCGAGTCGATGGCGGCGAGCAGGGCGGCGCCCAGCGTCGTGTCCGCGCCCTTGGGGGCCTGTTCCTTCAGGAACTGCTCACGCTTGAGCTGCAGTTCTGCGACGCGGCGGTTGATCTCGAGCCGGCGGCCGCGCTTGGCTTCCACGAACTCAACTTGCTTCTCGCGGGACAACTTCCGCATCGCGTCGGGCAGTTCGGCCTCGGCGAGGCTTTCGAGCTTGACGCTGCCTTTGTCGAGGGCGTCGACAAGGTCCCAGTGGGTGTTGACGTACGCCGCGGAGTTCTTCGCGACGGACCGCTCGACCGACGCCGCGACGCCCGCGCTGCCTGGCATCGCCTTGGGCGCGGCGTCCATCATCGATTGGCGCACGCGGGCTTCCTCGCCCCGGCTGCCGTAGGGGATGTAGGTGTCGTTCACTTCGGTGCCCAGGCGGGAGATCTCGTCGTCGTAGGGCGTGGAGATGTAGCGGACATCGCTGGATTGGTCGATCACGCTGTAGGCACCGCGTCCCAGCGTTGCGCCATCGCGCCACTTGCCGTCGACGCCTTCCTGATACGTGCCGCAGTGAATGGTGTTGATGCGGATGCTGCCTCGGACGCTGCTGGCGATGGCGTCGGCGTAGGCGACGTTGCCTTGGGTGAAGGGCTCGTTGCCCGCGATGAAGATCAGGTTGAGATCGCCCGGGCAGGTGCCCCAGGAGAGCTCGCGGGTGGCGCGGTCGATGACATGCCCGCAGAATTCGTTGCCGCCGTCGGTCTGGAGGCCGAAGAGCTTCTCGCTGAGGCTGTCGAGGTCGGTGGTGAAGGCGCTGACCATGCGAATGTGGCCTTCGCTCTCGGAGAGCTTGTTGTTGCCATACTCGTACAGGGCGATGCGCAGTTCGGGCATCTTGCCGTCACGTCGGCAGTTGCGGAAGCGGTTCACGACGCTCCATAACTGAGACTTGGCTTGGCCGATCAGGCCGTCCATGCTGTTGCTGGTGTCCAGCAGGAGCGCGATGGAGACCTGCGGGGCGCGATCGGCGGGCTTGGGATCCTCGCCTTGACGCTGCGAGATCGGATCGACGGGCGGGCACGCCGTGGCCCTGCCCGCCGACACGACGAGCAGCCCGGCGAGCAGGGACAGGGTCACCACGCGTCGCAGCACGCGGGTCCCATCACCCCGAGCGGGCAGCGAACGAGTTGTGACGTGAGCGTGACGATCGACCTGGACGTTCATGAGAGGCCTCCCAAACAGCGGACCAGCGTTGCAGCATCGCACTGCGCGATGGCTTCGTGTAGTGATACTCCTGAGCAGGCCTTCCGCTCGTCACCGTGATGTCACGGCTCGCGCTGGCGTCCGCGCTGCAACAATGGCCCATGGACTACCGCATCATCTCGATTGGCGCGCTGAGCGCGCATCCGCTCTGGAACGAGAAGCCGGTGGCGGGCGGAGCGGGCGCGGCTGGCAGCAGCGGGGGAGTGCGCACGGGGCACACGACCACGACGCTGATCACGTCGGGCGATAGGCGCATCCTCGTGGATCCGGGGCTGCCGGGCCAGATGCTCGCCGCAAGACTGGGCGAGCGTGCCAACCTCAAGCCCAGCGACATCACCGATGTGTTTCTGACGAGCTTTCACCCCGAGACGCATCGGGGCCTCGCGGCGTTTGACAAAGCCCGCTGGCTCATCAGCGCGGAGGAGCGCGAGAGCGTGGGCGTGCAGCTTGCGACCGCGCTCAAGGACATCTACACCCGCAGCGAAGACCAGGGCGGGGTGGCGAAGGATGAGTCGCTGCTGGGCATTCTGCGCGGGGAGGTGGCGATTCTGCAACGCTGCGAGCCTGCGCCGCAGTCGCTGGCGGATCGCGTGGACGTGTTTCCGCTGCCGGGCGTGAGTCCGGGGCTGTGCGGCTTGATCTTGAGCGGCCCGCGATTTACGACCGTGGTGTGCGGCGACGCGATGCCCACGCAGGAGCACCTGGAGCAGGGCAAAGTGCTGACCACGGCAGTGGACATCGAACAGGCTCGCACGAGCTTTGAAGAGATCATCGAGATCGCGGACATGGTGGTGCCTGGGCGGGACAATCTGCTGATCAATCCGACGAAGAGGCCATTCTGACCAACTGATACCGACTCCAGTTCATTTTCGCTTTTCGCTTTGATGCTTTTCGCTTTATGACCTGCCCCCTCTGCCACGCCGCGGCCAATCCCCTCCTCATCGCCACGCTCGCGCATACGCATGTGGTGCTGGGCGACAATCAGGGCTGTCCGGGCTGGTGCGTCTGCGTGCTGCGCGAGCATGTCGAGCACATGGATGAGTTGCCCATCGAGATGCAGCAGGCGATCTTCGGAGAGGTCGGAGCGGTCGCTCGCGCGATTCGGGTGTGGACGAAGCGACACGGCTTGGAGTGTGGCTTGCCACCCGCGACCACGCCGCCTCGGATCAATTACGAGTGCTTGGGGAATCAGGTCGCACATATTCACTGGCACGTCATCCCCCGCCACGCCAACGACCCCGATCCGCGGAATCCGGTGTGGGGATGGCCAAGGGAGCAACTCGCGGGGACGTTGACGCAAGAGCAGAAGCGCGAGATTGCCAGCCAGATTCGAGAGTTGCTTGCGGGTGGTTGAGTTCGCAGCTACATCGAAGCGACGAAACGACGAAACGACGAAACGACGAAACGACGAAACGACGAAGCGATAGAGCGATGCAGAGCTGCAAAGGCATCACCACCCTCGCAGCTGTTCATCGCTTGATCGTTCCATCGCTCTGTCGCCTTCTCCCCATACCCTCCCCCATGCTCTCCCCCTTCGCCATTCGCGAACTCACCCGTCCAGTCGGGCTGTTTGCAGGGCTGGGGCTGTTCAGCAGCAAGCGGGCGAGCATCCGCGTGCTTCCGTCCAGCGGCCATGCCTCCGGCATCCTCGTTCGACGCATCAGCTTCGACGAAGTCGCGGCCGCCCCGGCGACGATCGCGAGCCTGACCGACGACACGAGTTGGTCGAGCCTGCCCACGCAGTTGCCCGCAGGCCTCTCGCCCCAGCGGCTGATTCGCAACACGCGTCTTGCGGTCGGGCCCAGCACCGTCGCGACCGTTGAGCACATCCTCGCCGCGCTCGCGGGCGTTGGAATCGCGCATGCGACCATCGAGGTGGAGGGGCCGGAGATTCCGATTCTCGATGGAAGTTGTCTCGACTTCGCGAAGGCGCTGATGGAGGCCTCTCGCGAGGTGGATGTCGCGCAGGAAGCGGCTCCGAAGCCGCTCACGCTCAGTCGCCCCATCCGCGTCGACGACGCGGCCAGCGGCGCGAGCATCATCGCTTCGCCCATCGATGCTGATGAGCACCCCGCCGCGACGTACCACGTCGTGTACGACGGCCCCCTCGCCGCGGCGCTGCCCGAGCACTTTGCCAAGCAGTCCGCCACGTGGACGGCCGGGCCCGAGGGCGCGGCGATCTTCCTTCGCGACGTCGCCCCGGCTCGCACGTTCAGTTTCGAACACGAGGCGAAGGCGGCCCAGGCTCTGGGCATGTTCCGCGGCTTCTCAATCGACGACCTGCTCGTCCTTCGCAACGACGGCACACCCGTGCAGGGTGCGCTGCGATTTCCCAACGAGCCGGCTCGCCACAAACTGCTCGACCTGATCGGCGATCTTGCGCTGCTGGGCCGACCGTTGCGGGCGCACGTGACGGCCACCCGCAGCGGGCACTCGCTCACGCATGAACTCGTGCGTGCCATCATCGCCCAAGCCTCGTAATGCGGCCTTCGCGACAGGGCCTGGAAGGCCCTGCGACGCACGGGCGGGACGCCTGTGCCAAGGCGTGGGCGCGCCCGCTTGCGGCTAGGGGGTTACTCTTGCATCCCGGTGAGGCATGGTGCCGCCGGGCTTCGGAGTTGTGTAGCCATGGCCAGCGCCCTCGACCGTCTTGACCTCTCCGCCCATCGCGTCCTTCGCAACCTCTCCAGCGCGGAACTGGTCGAGCGAGCCATCGCCAACGGCGAGGGTCAACTCGCGGCCAACGGCGCGATCTCGTGCCTGACGGGCGACCGCACCGGCCGCAGCCCCAAGGACAAGCAGCTCGAAAAGACGCCCGGCATCGACGGCAAGATCTGGTGGGGCAAGGTCAACACGCCCATCACGCCCCAGCAGTTTGACATGGCCCTTGAGATCGCGGTGGCGCACCTCAATCAGCGCCCCAAGCTGTACACGTTCGAGGGCTACGCCGGAGCCGATCCCAAGTATCGCCTGGGCGTGCAGGTTGTGACCGAGCAGGCCTGGCACAGCCTGTTCGCGAGTACGCTGTTCATCAAGCAGGGCAGCAAGGGCGCGGGCGCTCCGGTGCCCTTCAAGAAAGACTGGACGATCCTGAACGCGGGCAAACGCCGGCTCACCGCTGAAGAGCAGGCCAAGATGGGCTACAACGCGCCCGTCATCATCGCCCAGAGCCTTGAGCGCAAGATGGTCGTGATCATCGGTACCGAGTACGCGGGCGAAATGAAGAAGAGCATCTTCTACGCGATGAACTTCGACATGCCCGAAGTCGGCGTCTTCCCGATGCACTGCTCAGCGAACGTCGATCGCAAGACGGGCGAAAACCCCGCCCTCTTCTTCGGCCTTTCGGGCACGGGCAAGACCACGCTCTCCGCCGATCCGCACCGCGCCTTGATCGGCGACGACGAGCACGGCTGGAGCGACAACGGCGTCTTCAACTTTGAGGGCGGCTGCTATGCCAAGTGCATCAAGCTCTCGAAGGAAGGCGAGCCGGAGATCTGGAACGCGATTCGCTTCGGCAGCGTGCTCGAAAACACGGTGATCGATCCCGTCACCCGCATCCCCGATTACGATAGCGCCAAGTACACCGAAAACACCCGCGTCACGTACCCCGTCGACTACATCGAAGGGGCCGTCATCCCTAGCGTCTGCGGCCACCCCAAGAACATCGTGTTCCTGACCGCCGACGCATACGGCGTGATGCCCCCCGTCAGCAAGCTGACCAGCGAGCAGGCAATGTACTACTTCATCAACGGCTACACCAGCAAGCTCGCCGGGACCGAGGCGGGCGTGAAGGAACCCGAGCCCAACTTCAGCCCCTGCTTCGGCGGCGTCTTCCTCCCCCGCCCGCCCGTCAGCTACGCCAAACAGCTCGCCGAGAAGATCGCCAAGCACCAGACCAACGTCTGGCTGCTCAACACCGGCTGGACCGGCGGCCCCTACGGCGTCGGCAACCGCTTCAGCCTCAAGTACACCCGCGCGTTCGTCAACGCCATCCTCGATGGCTCGCTGGCCAAGGCCGAGTATCACCAGGACCCGGTGTTCGGCCTGCACATCCCCAAGGCCGTGCCGGGCGTGCCCAGCGAAGTCCTGATGCCCCGCAACACCTGGAAGGACGGGGCCAAGTATGACGAAACGGCGAAGAAACTCGCCGCGGCGTTTAGGAACAATGACAAGCAGTTTGATATGCCGGAGGCGGTGCGGGCGGCGGGGCCGCGGGGGTAAAGTGTGGATTCCCGGGAACTCCAGTTCGACTTTGATATCTCGATGCTGAGGAGATGTCCTCCGGACCAACTGTCGCTTGCAGCTGAGTACATCCTGCTAAAGCGAAGTTTGGGGAGCGACTACCAGTTCTGGAAACACAAGTCGGTGAGCACGCTCCCAGCATTTGTCAAGCGTGGCCTGCTCAAGATCGCCGCCGACCCGCGGATTGTCGTTCGATCATTCGAAGGCCTGGCTGATGGCGTGCCCGAGCTCAGCGCAGTGACCGATGATGTGTGGAGAGACCTCTGTCGTCTGCGGTCAAGCGATTTCGCGAAGGTTCTTCGCCGCTGCATCAAGGACAAGAACGGTGTGATTCGGTGCGAGGCGGCTGAGTGCTTGGCTTGGCTGGCTTTCGATGCGGACGCCGACTTGTTGGTCAAGGCAGCGACCCGCGAGTCGCGAGTTGCCGAAGGTTTGTTTCAGGGTTTCAAGCTTGCACACGGGTCCAAACGCCCTTCCACCAAGTTCACGAAGTTGATCAATTCGTTCGCGAGGCGGGTCGTATCTGGCAGTATTCACGCGAGCGTCCGTTACGAGTTGTCTGACGCAATCGATGTGATTCGAATCACTGATGCCACCAACGCGAACAAGTTTCTGTCAAGTGCTGCTTGCCTGCATTTGAAGAACCCGCTGTTATGGAATGTCCTCGTGAGGTTTGAGATCGATCGGGACAATGGCAAGCGTTCGCCGTTGCTTGAGCCAACGCTGCTCTGGAGTCTGTACGAGAGTGTCGCTACGCGCTTGAGTGACGGGAAAGCACATCATTATGGGGAATCAGAAGGATTGCTCGGGCTGCTGCTCGTTGAAGGAGTGCGATCAGATCCAGTGAGGGCGCAAGCTGAGATCAAGATAGCGCAGACACATGCCCAGCAAGAGTCCAACTCGTCGCTGCGAGCCTATGTGGCAATAGCAAAACGAATGCTGAAGGGTGCGCCCAATCCACAGTCGGTGCTGGCGCGGGCCGAGCGGACGATGAAGCAGCTTTCACGCAAGGCGCAGGCTGTCCTGCACGCGCGATCATTTGGTGAGTGCTTGTACAACGACTCGTTCGAGTCCTACCTGGATAGCTGTGGTGATCATTGGAAACTAGCATGTGAAGGGTTGCAAGAGCTTGGACTTGCAAACTATGCTCGCACCCTGAAGTATTGCTATGCGGCATTCGAGGATCGCGTCGCCGACGCAGATCTTTGGTCCTTCATCAAGCACCTCCCTCCCGCGTTGCGGCGCGACGTGAAGAACGTTGACAGAAATGGGCATCGCATTATGAATGCAGCATTGGAGTATGCCGGGAGGCACCCGGAGGTGTTCAGTTAGGCGCAGCGAAGTCCGGTTCTAGTTGACCGCAGATGCCATTGCTGCGCCTTCTCAGGCGGATTCAGCCGCCGGAGCGCCATTACTCCATCGCCCTGCTCCCCGCCGTCTCCCGCAGACAGACTATGTTTGGGAGTTGTATCTGGTTGATTGAAGTCCAAGGCCATGCCCCATGACCCGCAAGACCACCACCTCACCCAACGCCCCGTCCGACGCGCTTGCCAACCTAAAGCTCCGCGTTGAGCGGCTTCGCACTCGTCGCGCCCGCAGCATCGACGAAACCACCGAAGAACTCTGGACCGACCTCACCGAGAACCCCACCCCGGCGTTCTTGGCCCAACTCCGCCTTTGGTGTGACGCCGACGACGGCCCCATCGCCGACGAAGCCGCTCGCACGCTTTCGATGTTCGCCAAGCCGGAGGACGGTCCCCGCATTGCCCGGCTTATTTGCTCGGGAAGCGAGCAGCGAGCGATGGATCTCTTTGACGCTGCTTCGGAGCTTGCGGAGGATGAATCCTCGTTCGACAAGATGATCTTCGCCGTTGCCAGTGATATCGCGCTGGGCAAGGTCCACGCTGACGTTGAGGACGATGACGTCCAGCGCGAAGCAGTTGCATTCATGATGCGAACGGACCCGCTCGTCGCTCGCGAGCTATTCGCATCGCCGCGCTTCTGGAAGCCTGGGAATCCCGCCACGCGAGCGTACTTGACGTGGCTGGCGAGCCAGCCGGAAGCCAGCCGGCCCAAGTTCAAGATTCCGCACAACGCGCTCGCGTCTTGCGCCACATGGATCGAAACAAGACTCGCTCGAACTCGCAACAGGCAGAAGCGATTTGTGCTTCGCTATTGGTTGTTCTTGGTGTATGGGGCCATGTGGCGATAGTGCGTCAGCAACCCACTCGGCGGGAAACCAGACGCTCTCGAATCCACTTGCACGCTCGGCCGGCGGCTCGCGACGCTCGGCTCCTACTCATTCGCCCTGCTCCCCGTCGTCTCCCCCTGCCACACCAGCACGTCATAGCAATCCCGAGCCACCACCGGAAAGAACTGCTGCTCCTGCGCCAGCGCTCCCACGCTTCGCATTGGTCGCGGCGTCGCCGCCCACGCCGTGGCGTCGCTTGATGCCAGCGCGCCTCGAATGTCCAGGATCGCCGTCGTCAGCCCGGCCCGCTGGAACACCGCTTCGACGCTGTCGTCGGGCGGAACAACCAGCACGTTGTCGCGCGTGAGGCCCTCGCCCTGCTTGATCGCGGTGTACGTCCCCTTCCCGGTCGCAAAACCGAACACGACCATCTCCTTCGAGTGGGTTTCTGACAAGAACTGCCCCATCGACCGCATCGCCATCATGCCGCCCCGCGACACGTGCCCGTTGTGGGCCCACAGCACGATCTTCTCGCCCGGGTTCTGATCCAGAATCCACCGCACGTTGTCGGCCATGCTCGCATCGCGGACGTTGAAGCCGTTGTCGCTCGCGAACATCGCGGCACACTGGCTCAGCACCCGCGCGTTCTGAATCGCCCAATCAACGCTTCGCGCATCTTGAAGTTCCACGAGCTTGTCGCGCCGCGCCAGCAGGTCCTCGTACAGCTTCCGGGCGCGGTCACGCACGTCCGCAGGCTCAACCTTGGGCACCTCGGCTTCGGGCCTGCGCCGCATCTCCAGACTCTGCTTCCCCGATCGCGCCTGGTCCTTGCTGCGCTTGATCGCGTACTCGCCCGAGCCGCCGCTGAGAAACTTCACCGCGTCGTTCTCAAAGTCAAACGAGAACTTCGCGGGGTCTTCGTACTTGACGCCATCGAGCAGAATCTCCACATCGTCAAACCACGCGACGCCATCGCCGCTCAGGATGAAGCCGAAGTTGATGTTGTTGGTGTCTGCGGGCACATCGAGCGTGAACGCGCGCTTCGTCCAGTCCGTGTCGCCTTTGATCTGCTGCTCCTCCATGTTGTTGAAGCCATTGACTCCCCCGGGCGTGTCGCATCGCCACCACCCGCCCGCCCAACCGTCCACGCCTTGGGTCTTGATCCATACCGAGAACGTGAGCTTCTTTCCGCGAGCCGCTTCTGCCGGAAACGCGCCCGTCATGCTGGTCCACCCCCGCGTCACCTGTCCAAGGCTGGCCGACGCCGCGAGCGCTTGGACGTCCTTGAGCAGCGGTTCGTGCGCGGGCTTGAGGTCTGGCGCGCGGGCGGCGATGAAGTCTCCTGCGATCTTCCACGCAACGTCGGGCGTCTGCATGTCAAATCCGGTGAACTGCAATCGTGGCTTGCCTGTCTCCGGCGGGTTCTTGACGTTCCAGCCCCTCATCCACTCGACCATGTCGAGCACTTCCTGGGTGTTCCACGTCCAGAAGTACATCCCTTCGATCAGTTTCTTGGGGTCGCCCTCGCCATGGATGACGTAGTCCGACAGCGCGTACGCCTCGGGCATGCTGGCCTCGATCGAGAAGATGGAGAATCCCATCTCCTCCACGAGAAACTCCAGCAGTCGATGCTTCATCTGAAAGCACTCGCGCGTGCCGTGCGTCGGCTCGCCCAGCGACACGATGCGTGCGTCGCCAACGATGTCCTGAAGCCCCGCAAGGTCTGCAAAGCCGCTCCCGGCGATGGCGGAAGTGGGGCGGAAGGCGGCGGACCGGATGTGATCCGCCGCGATGTCGCGAGGACTGGTCTCTTGCTGGGCCAAAGTTTGTGAAGCGAGCAAGGACGCGACGATCGCAGGCATGAACCACGTGCGCATGAGCACCTCCGGTCTTCACGCGATACGGTGCTCGGTTCTTCGCGTTACGCGCCGAGCGGTGTGGCGGCCACCCGTTGCTCGGGTGGTTCAGAGCCAACGCTGGCCCGCGGCGGCCCAAGTGCCGCCGAAGTTCATGTCGGTGTGCATCAGCCAGGCGTGGATTGGCGCGTCGGAGGTGACGAGCGTGCTGAACCAAGCCAGCATGGGGAGCGCGGCGATTTCGGCTAGTTCGTGGAGCCGCACCGAGCGAGCGGATTCCGCGGGGAGCCAGACGCCAGCGGACACGGTCCCGCCATTCGGCGTCAGCAGTCGAATCGAGACCGTTGCGCCACCCAAGGTCGGGTTGAAGAAGTGCAAGGTCTCAGCGCTGCTGGTGCCCAGAGCGCCGCGGTTCAGGAAGTTGTCTGCGAACAGCCAGCGATGCTCGGGCGTCTGCGGCAGGGTTGTAGCCCATGTGTCGGCGCTGACGGGGTCCACGCCCAGGAGTTGTGAAGCGAGTCCAGGTGTGTTGGAGACCGAAACGGCCACGGTGTGCGTGCCCGCAGGCACGACGTCCAGAAGGGTGAGTGTGATGGTCGAGCGGGCTGGGATGATGCGTTGGAGCACGAGGGACGTCTGGTCCGCGACGACCTGGAAGTCGACTGTGCGCGGGACGAAGGCGGTGTTGGTGACGAGCAGGCGCGGCTGGGCGCCGACGGAGAGGTCGGCCACAGCGAGCGTCGCGGGCTTGCTGGTGGTGATCTCGCTGCCCATCACGAACTGGCCGCGGCGCAGCGCGGGTTCGTGCCTGGAGAATGCGGCGACGATGGAATCGGCCTCCACGAGGGCGGTCACGCCGGTTCTGCCCGTGAGTTCGGGTTCGTCAAAGGTCGCAAATCCGTCGCGGGAAAGTCCACGCACAAAGCGGATCGTCGTGGCGAGGGTTTGGCCCTGTTCGAAGTAGGTCACACGCACCCGTTGTTCGGTTGGCGTGGGGTTGAAGACTGTGATGAAGTCCAGCGAGTCGTGTGCAAGGCCGGCGAACACGAAGTTGCTGCGGGGCGTGTCCGTGAAGCTCTCGGCGGAGACAGCCCAGCCAGGGCCGGGTCGGCCAAAGCTGTCTGATCGCACCATCGTGGCGCCGATCTTGCCTTGGCTGAGCACTTCGACCGCGTACGGCGTGTTTGGGATCGCTGCGGAGACGTCCGCTCGTCCGCGGAGCGAGATCGTGTGCCCGCCGCGGCTGTTGGCGGCGAGCACGCCGGTGAACAGCACCTGGCTTGGGATCGCTTCGGCATAATGGAGGACGATCGAGTATGGCACGTCGAAGGAGTTGGGATTGATCAGCGGCACATGCTCATCGACCCAGTCGATGGTGCGGAATCCCTCGGGCATGAACAAGCGGTCCCAGGGCGCGAGGGAGATGAGCGCGGGGTCGCTTGTGGTCGTGGCGGACCGTGCGACGGCGAAGAAGTTGCGGCGATAGCGAGCCTGATCGGCGGGGGGAACGCTGACGGTTACGGTCGCGGGGCTGATCGTGGTCATCTGGCTGGCCACGAGCGCATCGGAAGGATCCCACCTGTTGTTGTTGTTGGAGTCGGCGTAGAGATCGATCTGCGTGAGCAGTTCGCCCCAGGCGCCGTATGCCCGGATGGAGATGGTCGAGTCGGCGTTGGGAAATTGCTGGCCGGATCCTGACATGATCAGCGGAGATGGAGCGATCTTCCCGTATGACCAGCGCGTCGTGGTGCTCGTCCAGCCATATCCGCCGACGTTTCCGCCCGAGGTGGTCACGATCAGCGCATCGAGGACGCTGTCCCCGTTCATGTCCGACCAGGAGTCCAGCACCAGGAGGCTGTTCTGCCAGGTCGTATTGGTGAACCGGTATCCGCCGGCGTGCACCAGGATCGGAGCGGTAAACAGGCCGCTGGTGTCCACCTGCAGGAAGACGTAGGTGTCCACATTCGTGTACGCACCCGAGGGATTCCTTACGAATGTGACGACATCCGCCAATCCATCGCGATCGATATCCTTGTACACGAACGTGGAATCCTCCGCGGAAATCGCGGACGCCGGGCGACCCAGGAATGCCCTCACCATCGTGCTGGGACCGCTCTGCGTGGTGTACTCGATGAAGTGAACGTCGCCTTCGCGCCGCACGTAGTCCGCGCGACCGTCTCCGTTCATGTCGTACACGGTCGTGTCGGGATGCACGCTGCGAGAACCGATGTGGTCAAAGCGCCGCCCCGGAACCTGTCGGAGCGTCATGACCGTGTTCAGATACCGATTATGGAACTGGATGTCCAGCCGCCCGTCCATGTCGATGTCCGCCACGCCCACGACGGCACTGGGGGCGGAGGCGAAGCCTGCGCCGAAGTCGAATCGATCCTCGAAGCCGCCCAGCCTGCCGAAGTAGACGGCGAATGAAGCTTCGTCAGTCCGGCTGATTACGTCCAGCCAGCCGTCGCGGTCCAAGTCGATGACACGATCCCGGCTTATTGCTGGGACGGGCGTCTGGTCGTCGTATGTCAGTGTGCCGCTGCCGTTATTGCGGAAGAGGTAGGTGTTCAGCAGGATGTCGGAGTCGCCGTCTTGGTCAATGTCGAAGGCGAACGGCGTTCCTAGCGTGTCGTTGCCCGGGATGGAGACTGGTTGCGACGCGACGAGCGTGTCATCGGTCTGGCGGAACCATGGCACCAGAGCCCGTCCGGCGAGCGAAAACGAGACCATGTCGACCAATTCGTCGCTGTCCAGAAGCACGGGAATGCTCCGGCTCTCGCCTGCGGGCTGGCTCCCCTCCATTACAAACGCGAGCAGGGTCCGTTCTTCCAGTTTCTCGACTGAGCCCGGGGTGCCTCCACCAATCGCGTTGGCGATCAACCGAGCGGTGTACGACTGCATGGTGTGGTTCCTTGGGGCGATGTTGGCACCAACCCGCGGCACGCCGTGTCAATGGGGCGTGCGGCGCGAGCCGCCGGAACGCTGGCTCGCGGACGATTCATGTCAATCTACCACAACCTGCCATTCCTGTCAATTGCGGATGCTCCAACTCGGGAGAATCGCGGCGGAGACAGGCAATCCGCACCACGATTCCTGTGGTTGCGCTTGCTATTTTGCGCAGATTCGTTATCGTTTTGTCCTGTCAGGGCATGCGCGCCATCATCGCGCTCTCGCCCGCCTCGCCAGCGACGCCCGCGTCACAGTCGTTGAACGAGGAATTCTGTTCGCATGCTCTCTGCCGCGGCACGTCCCGTCGCTCGGGAAAGACACCCACTCGATGGCCACCATTACGACCCGCAGCGCATTCATCCACGGACAATGGAGCACCGCCGACTCCGCCCAGCTCTACGGCATTCCCGACTGGGGCAAGGGCTACGTCGGCGTCAACAGCCTTGGCAACGTCACCGTCATGCCCACCAAGGAGCCGGGCAAGCAGGTGGACCTCGCCGAAGTGATCCAAGGCCTCAAGGACCGCGGCATCCACACGCCCGTCCTCTTGCGATTTAACGACATCTTGAATCATCGCCTCCGCGAGATCCGCAAGGCCTTCGACGATGCGATGAAGGAGCAGTCGTACACGGGCGGGTACTCGTGCGTCTATCCGATCAAGGTCAACCAGCAGCGCCACATCTGCGAGCAGATCGCCAGCCTCGCCGTCGAGCTGGACTTTGGCCTCGAAGCCGGCAGCAAGCCTGAACTGCTCGCCGTGCTGGGCCTCTCGGCCTCCGCGGGCGGCCCGGGCGTCAATGGCATGCCCATCATCTGCAACGGCTTCAAGGACGATGAGTTCATCGAGACGGTGACGCTCGCGACCAAGCTGGGGCGGAACATCATCCCCGTCGTTGAGAAGTGGACCGAGCTTGAGCTGATCGTCAAGCACGCCAAGCAGTACGGCATTCGCCCCAAGATCGGCCTGCGCGTCAAGCTCTCCAGCAAGGGCGCGGGTCGGTGGGAGTCCTCCGCAGGCGTGCGCAGCAAGTTCGGCCTTTTCGTGAGCGAACTGCTCCAGGCCGTCGAGTACCTCAAGAAGCACGACATGCTCGACTGCCTGAACCTGCTCCACTGCCACGTGGGCAGCCAGCTGTACGACATCCGCGTCTTCAAGAACGCCGTGAATGAGTTGTCGCACATCTACTGCGAACTCGTCCGCCTGGGCGCCGGTCTCCAGTACCTCGACATCGGCGGCGGCATGGGCGTCGATTACGACGGCAGCCAATCCGCCTGGTCCAGCAGCATCAACTACACCGTCGCCGAGTACGCCCAGGACGTGGTGTACCGCATCAAGAGCGTCTGCGACAGCGCCAAGGTCGCCCACCCGCGGATCGTCAGCGAATCGGGCCGGGCGATGGTCGCATATGGCAGCGTGCTGATCATGGACGTGCTGGGCAGCAGCAAGTTTGAAGCCAGCCCCGACCTTGTGAACATCGAAAAGCTGATCAAGGAAGAAGCCAGCAACGGCAACGAACGGGAAGTGCCCCAGCCCGTGCTCGACCTGCTCGATGCGTACAAGAACCTGACCGAGCGGAACTTGATGGAGGCGTACCACGACGCGACCCAGGCCCGCGACGAGGCCATGAGCCTCTTTGGCCTGGGCTACATGAGCCTGCCGATGCGTTCCGTCGCCGAGCAGCTCTTCTGGGCCATCGGGCACAAGCTGCTGGAGAAGGCCGCCAAGAAGGGCGAATTGCCCGACGAATTCGAGAATCTCCCCGAACTGCTCAGCGACATCTACTTCTGCAACTTCAGCCTCTTCCAGAGCATGCCCGACAGCTGGGCCATCGACCAGCTCTTCCCGATCTGCCCGATCCACCGCTTGGGCGAGCAGCCCATGCGCCAGGCGATCCTCGCCGATATCACCTGCGACAGCGACGGCAAGATCGACCACTTCGTCGACAAGCGCGAGGACAAGAAGACCCTGGAACTCCACGACCTCCGCGACCTGCCGGGCGAAGGCAAGGGCTGCGAGCCGTACTACCTGGGCGTCTTCCTGCTGGGCGCGTATCAGGAAATCCTGGGCGACTTGCACAACCTGCTGGGCGACACCCACGCCGTGCACATCTCTATCGACGACCAAGGCGAGTGGGAAATCGAGGACGTGATCGAAGGCGACACCGTCGAGGAAGTCCTCAAGTACGTCCAGTACGACCCCGAAGACCTCAAGCGCGCCATGCGCAAAGACATCGAAGCGGCGTGCAAGCAAGGCCGATTGACGCTGATCGAAGGCAAGAGCCTGCTCAAGTACTACGACGATGGGTTGGAGGGGTATACGTACCTCGAAGGATGATCCGTGACACGGACCTGAGGACAGGTCCGTGCCACGTCACCCCAACAACTCATCCTCCGGCAACCCCGGCGTCTCCGCGTTCGTGACCGCCCCCTCCAACACCGCCTTCCAGCACGCCCACCACGCCGGGCTCCGTGGCCATGCCATCGCCGCCGGGCGGATGCAGACGGTTCGTCGCGTGCTTCGCGCGTTGTCCTCGATCCGCGCCACGCCCTGCTTGAGATCGATGTAGATTCGCGCGCGCCGCAGGTCATATCGTGTGGTCTTGAGCGGCCCGATCCCCAGCCAGCCGCTTTCTTGGATATCCAGCACCCCCGGCGCGATGCGCACGAACGCGGGCTTGGCCAGGCTCACCGCCGCCAACGCCGCGCCCAGCAATGCCCAGATCAGGAAGATGTCCAGCCGCTGCCACGTGCCCATGGCGGCCCACAGGGCGACGTACAGCCCGCCAGCGACTGTCGCGCCGATCAAGGCGCCTGGCCAACTCCACCCGCCGCCTGACTCCCACTCTCCGCTGGGCGCCGTGGTCGTGAACCAATTCGTGCGCACGTTGCTGCCTCTGGGAAGAGACTTGTCGTACGCGTGCCCAAGCACCAACCGCTGAATCACCGGCTCAAACGCCGCGTCTTTGGTGATGTTCGCCAGAACCGCCCGCACCCACTTCTCGGGACCGACAACGCGAACCCGCGCATCCTCGCGAAACCCGTCCGGCAACCGGTGGTTTGCATCGCCGACCTTGGGTGCGCGCGACCGAAAGAAAAGGAAGATCGCGATCGCTGTGGGCACGACACACGCCGCGAGTATCGTGTTCAACCTCCAAGTCCCGGGCGGCACGAAGTGCATCACGAGCCGGATGCCCACCTTCGCCGTCATGCCCACCAGCCCGATCCACAGGAAGATGATCATGCTGTTCACGTAGAGCGCGGGCGGCTGCTTGGACTCAATCGCGGCGTGGATCGCAGTGGGGTCGTCAATGGTCGAAATGTTCGTATTTTGATAGATATCCGGTTGGGTTGTGGGCGTCGCGGTCGCCACGCCTGCTCCCAACTCGCGACCCGTCACGGATTCCGACACGTCCACCGCCCTCCACAAGCCGCCCACGACCGGCGTTCTACGCCCGTGCGCCGCGGTCGTGACGGGGCCCGCCGCGGGCTCGATTCCTGCTACCAAAACCACCGAAAATCATCGGCAAAAGCCGATATTTATCTGTCGGTCAACTTCCCGGCGAACCTATACTTCGGGTCGCGCGCGAGCAGCTACTCCGAGCCTCTCACGCAACTCCATTTCAGGCTCACTTCAAGCACGTTTCTGGACTCTGACGCCCTGCCCGCACGCGACGAACGCCGGCCAAATCTCTCTCGCCTTGATTGCCCTCACCCCCTAACACCATGCCCGACCCCGCCGCATCTTCAACCACCGGCTCTCCTGCTGGCCCCTCGACCGGCCCGACGACTGGCCCCACAATTGGCAAGTCTCGCAAGCCCACGGAGGTTGCTGCGCCGGTTGGCGCTGTTGCCCCAGACATGTCCGACGCGGAAGCGGCCTCAACGCCCGTGGGCCAAGGCATCGGCAAGACCGGCGACCAATACGGCGCAGATCAGATTCAAGTGCTCGAAGGCCTCGAGGCCGTCCGCAAGCGTCCGGGCATGTACATCGGCGGCACCGGCCTCAACGCCCTGCACCACATGGTCTACGAAGTCGTTGACAACTCCATCGACGAAGCGATGGCCGGGCACGCGACGTTTGTCGACGTCATCATCCAGCCCGACGGCTCCTGCAGCGTCGTCGACGACGGTCGCGGCATTCCGATTGACCCGATGAAGCACGAGGACAAGGCCCTCAACGGCCGCCCCGCGATCGAAATCGTGCTCACCAAGCTCCACGCCGGCGGGAAGTTTCAGCAGGAAGGCTCGGCGTACAAAGTCTCGGGCGGGTTGCACGGCGTGGGTGTGTCGTGCGTGAACGCGCTGTCGACGTACATGACCGCCGAGGTTTATCGCGATGGCAAGGTCAACACCATCGGCTTTGAGCGCGGCCGCGTGACCGAGCCGCTCCGCGAGGTCGGCAAGATTCCCGAGCACTCCGCCCGCAAGCGTGGCACCACCGTGACATTCATGCCCGATCCGGAGATCTTTCCCGAGACGCGTTTCGATTCGGGCGTGCTGTCCAACCGCCTGCGCGAGCTCTCGTTCCTGAATCCGGGCGTGGCGCTGCGATTCACCGACGAACGCGTCGGCGCCGACGGCAAGATCAAGCGCGAGACCTATCAGGCCAAGCAGGGCCTGCCCGAGTACATCGAGCATCTGATGACGGGCAAGTCCGCAGTGTCCGAGGTGATCTACTTCAAGCGTGAGGACGCCAAGGAAAGCCTGATCGCGGAGGTTGCGTTCCAGTACCACGACGGGTACAACGAGTCGCTGCTGTCGTTCGCGAACAACATCAACAACGTCGACGGCGGCACGCACGCCCAGGGCTTCAAGGTCGCCTTGACCCGCACGCTCAACAACTACGCCCGCAAGGCCGGGATCATCAAGGAGAAGGACCCGGTCCCCAGCGGCGAGGACCTCCGCGAGGGCCTGATTGCGATCATCTCCGTCAAGCTGCCCAATCCCACGTTCAACAACCAGCCCAAGGAAAAGCTGCTGAACCCGGAGATCGAAGCCTTCGTGTCGGGCGTCGTCAACGACGGCCTCGAACGCTGGCTCGAAGAGCACCCCAGCGAAGCCAAGAAGCTGTGCCTCAAGGGCATCATCGCCGCCCAGGCCCGCGAGGCCGCTCGCAAGGCCCGCGAACTGACGCGCCGCAAGAGCGCGCTCGACAGCGGCAGCATGCCCCACAAGCTCCGCGACTGCAAGACGCGTGACGTCGAACGCAGCGAACTGTTCATCGTCGAAGGTGACTCCGCAGGCGGCAGCGCGACCCAGGGCCGCGACGTCGAAACCCAGGCCATCCTGCCCCTCAAGGGCAAGATTCTGAACGTCGAGAAGGCCCGCATCGACCGCATGCTCGCCTTTGAGGAAATCCGCACGCTGATCGCCGCGCTGCGCGTGGGCATCGGCGGCGACTTTGACATCAGCAAGCTCCGCTACGGCAAGATCATCATCATGACCGACGCCGACGTGGACGGCAGCCACATCCGCACGCTGCTGCTCACGTTCTTCTTCCGCCAGATGCCCGAACTGATCCGGCGGGGACACATCTACATCGCCCAGCCGCCCCTGTACCAGATCGCCAAGGCCGGCGCGAAGGCGAGCAACAAGAAGAAGGGCACGTACGTCCTGAACGAGAAGTTCCTCGACGACGCCCTGATGGACCTTGGCCTCGAAAGCTGCGCGCTGGTGGTGCGAGACATCACGCAGAAGGGCGAAGCCGGCTTTGATGTGCGTGAAGTCCGCCGGCTCGAGGGCCAGCCGCTCAAGCGCGTCGTCGTCACGCTGCGGCGCGTGCAGGAACTCATCGAGATCGCCAGCCGCCGGGGCGTGCCGTTTGATCAGGTCCTCGCCCGCCGCGAGCAGGATCCTGCGGGCAAGAATCGCCTTCCCACGCACCGTGTGAGCTGGCGGGGCGGCGAAGAGCACGCTTGGAGCGAGCAGCAGGCGCTCGAAGTCGTCGCCAAACGCAAGCTGCGTTTGATCGACCACGACGCCGGCAGCGACAACGGCGGCGCGAATGTCAGCGGCGGCCCCAACCCAGGCCCCGCCGTGCCCGTCGCCATCGCCGCGACCGTGCGCGAGTTGCACGAGAACCGCGAGCTCGACAAGCTCTTCGCCGAACTCGAAGCCGCGGGCGTGCCCGTGAACGTGCAGGCCTACACCGCCCAGCAAGCCGAGACCGTGACAGGCGAAAAGGCCCCGACGCGCTTCGCCTGGGTCCAAACTTCAGAGAATGGCGGCGATGCGCAGGACGAAGTCGGCTCCGAGCCCGAACCGAGCGAAGACGCCGCCCCGCAGGAAACCGGACGCACGCCTGCGCGCCCCGCGGCCCGCGGCAAGGTCGTCGACACGCCCAACCTGCCCAGCATCCTTTCCGCGCTGCGAGAGATCGGGCGGCGGGGCCTCGAAGTCAAACGCTTCAAGGGACTGGGCGAGATGGACGCCGAGCAATTGTGGGAGACCACGATGGACGTCCAGAAGCGCACGCTCCTCAAGGTTTCCAGCGACGCAGCCACGCAAGCCGACGCGCTCTTCACCATCCTGATGGGAGAAGAGGTCGAGCCGCGTCGCAAGTTCATCGAGGATCACGCGCTGGAAGTGAAGAACCTGGACGTCTGAGCTCCCTCGCGACCAAAGTCCGTTTATGACGTCTGTGCGGCGCGGATGGCTTTGTTCGCCATCGATTCGCACGCAGTCCCACGTTCGCTCGGGGGACTTTTCCTCACGCGCACGGGACAATTGATCGTCTGTTTGTGGGGTTGGATGCTCCAAGTGGTAACCAACCTTGGGGAGCCTCTCCACTCTCGATCAACCTCTGGTCCAATTGGGTCGATTTCTTTGGGGAATCGCACGCCGCGCGGCGTCGTCTCTTCGTGCACCGTGTGTGTTGCTCGGCAATCCCCTCATGGCTCCCAGCCGCTCCAACTTCCAAGCCCCGCTCAAGATCACCGCCGCCGAGCGTCCGAACACGCTGGGCCTGGGTCAGCGTGAGCTTGAGTTGTTGCTTTCAAAGCTTGAGGCGATGGACGGCAAGGCCAAGGCGCCCGTTCGGCGCGAGTTCAGCCGCTGGCCCTTCCGCCAGGCGACGATTCCAGTGACGCTGACGCAGCCCGCGGGCGGCGAGGTGCACCTGAAGCTCGCGTGCCGCAACCTCTCGCGGGGCGGCGTCTCCCTCCTCCACAATCAATTCATGCACCCCGGCTCGACGGCCGTGGTGTCCCTGCCCCGCTTGCACGGCGGGCCCAAGGCCGTCAACGGCACGATCCGGCGCTGCATCCACAAGCGTCTGACGCTGCACGAGATCGGCATCGAGTTCGACGAACCCATCGACCTGCGCGAGTATCTCGGCGCGGGAAGCGGCACCGAGTTCTACTCGCTCGAGCATGTCGACCCCGACAAGCTCACAGGGCACCTGCTGTACGTCGAAGACAGCGACATCGACTATCGCGTGATGCAGCACTTCCTGCGAGAGACCAATCTCACGGTGGTGCGGGCCCAGACCGTGGCCGAGGCGCTGAAGATGTGCGATCGCATCTACGACGTCATCATCAGCGATTGGCGCCTGCCCGACATGACGGGCACGGAGTTTGTCGCGAAGCTGCGCGAGATCGCGATCAACACGCCCGTGCTGATCATCACCGCTGACCCCGTCGCGCTGATGCGCACAGGTGTGCAGGAGGACCCTCGCATCGGTCTGCTCACCAAACCGCTGACGCAGCAACTGCTGCTTCGCGCGATTGCGGAGCGCTTGCTGGTGCAGACCGGCAACGACGTTGAGTTGGACGAAGACAAGCAGAACACGCCGATTACGGCGGCGATCCGGATTCCCGAAGCCTTCGTCGAGCAGTTCCACAAGCTCGCGGACTTGATGGACCAGAAGGCCAGTGGCGGTGACGCCAAGGCCCTCGCAGAAGTCTGCATTCAGATCCGCGGCTCCGCGCCCTCTTGCGGCGCGCCCCAACTCGCCCGCATCGCCGACCAGGCGGCCCAGGCCTTGAGCCTGGAGGGCTCGGAACCCCAGGGTTTCCGATTGGCTCGCGACCTCGCGCAGGCCTGCCGAAGGCTCCAGGCCGCCTAGATAGCACCTTTAAAAGACTTCTTTCGCCAAATTACCCTGTGCAGGTACACAGCATGTGGGGGGAATGCGTTACGCCCGCTCGCTTGGCTGGGCAATCCTGCAGCCACCCTGCGACACCTTGCATGTGCTGCGTCCTGTCGCTCGATACCCACAACGTTGAATGGGACCACCAACTCCGGATTGTTGTGTCCGAAAAAGCAACGGTTGTGAATTCGCGAAGGCGAGCGACTGGAAGGAAGTAGTCATGCAGGATTCGGGAAATGGAACAGGTATCTGGAAGGGAACCCATGCTGGCGTGCGCCGACGTGAGTTCACTCGATGGCCATACGCCAACCCCGCCATGCTTCTTTTGCGAGATACGCCTGGAGTGTCCGCTTGTGAGGTTGCGTGTCGAGACATTTCGTGTCGGGGTGTCGGGCTTCGCAGCCCGCGTGAGGCCAACATCGGGACCCCCTGCGTGATCATCCTGCGGTCGCGAACGCGGAGTTCCGCGGTCTCGGCGACAGGCATGGTCGCGCGATGCGAACAGATTCGCCCGGGCTTGTATAACGTGGGTGTGCGGTTTGATCAGCAGATTGACCTTGAACAGATCATCACACGCGACCCGTTCGCCGGCCACGACCACGAGCATGTTGAACCAGAACAACTCCGGGCGCTCCTGCCCGCTCAGAGCATCGCGGTGGTCACTTCCAATCCCAACGACGCGAAGATGATCAGCTCGTTGCTCGGATCAACGCATGTGCTCGCGCCGAAGAGTCGGCAAGAACTCACCGATCAAGCGTTGTCGCTCGCGGCGGTGGTTCTGGAAGAGAACACTCCTCTGGGAGAACTGTCCGAGGTCGCCGTTGACTTGTACTGCAGCGGATTCGTGGGCAAGGTCGTTCTGGTCGCGCCAGATGCTGGAGCCCACTCACGACGACTGCTCGAGAAACTGCCGGTGGCGTCGGCGATGGTGAGGCCGCTCGACCGGGATTGTGTGCTTTCCGCGCTGGCGGATGCGGTGCGGGAACAGTTGTCCCACGCCGCCAAACGACAGAAGGCCGCCTAGGCGACAGCACTCGACCGATTGGCTGTGCTGCGGCGAAAGAAGGGTGACCAACGGGACTCGAACCCGCAACCCCCGGGATCACAACCCGGTGCTCTAACCAATTGAGCTATGGCCACCAACTTGGACCCGCAAAGAGCGGATCGGGAGGGAGTATAGGAGCCGGGATGCGAGCGGCCAAGCGGCGCAGTGCAAGTGGTTTTCACCGCTTGGGTTGCGACGAAGCCGCCAAGCCTTCCGTCCCGCCCACGCGGGCCGCCAACCAAGCTTGCCACCAATTCAGTACGGAATCGGCGTGCCGTCGATCCGGATGTACTTGCCCGAGTCCGCGGGGCCCAGGCGATGGGTCGTGGCGAGCAGCGTCTTGGTGCTTTCCTTGGGGTCCAGCGGGGCCTGGTCGCCGCCCATATCGGTCTTGTTCCAGCCCGGGCAGATGCTCAGCACCGTGAAGCCCTCGCTCGCGAGGTCCTTGGCGAGGCGGGCCGTGATCATGTTGAGGGCCGACTTGCTCGAGTTGTACGCGTAGCTGAAGCCTGTCGTGGCATTCGTGATGCTGCCCAGTTCGCTGGTGACGTTCACGATCTTGCGGGCCTTGCCCAGCCGCAGATTCGGCAGCAGCGCCTGGGCCAGCATCGCCGGCGCAAAAGTGTTCGTCGTGAACACACGCTGGAACTCGCCCCACGACAGGTTCCCCGCGCTGCGATCGTTGCCATTCACGCCCGCGTTGTTGATGAGCAGGTCGATGGGCTGGCCCTTGAGCTTGCTCGCGAGCGTTTCGACCGACGCAGCGTCCGCCAGTTCCACCACCAGCGCGGTGACGTTCTGTCCCAGCTTCTCCGCTGCGGCGACATCGGCCTGCTTCCGCACGGTCGCGAAGACCTTGTAGCCTTGCGCTGCGAGATGCGTGACCAGCCACAGGCCGATGCCGCGGGACGCTCCGGTGACGAGGGCGACGGGCGAAGAAGAAGTGGGGGAGGTTGGCGAGGCGGAAGCGGTGCTCATGACGGTGGGATGCTACCACGCCGCTTTCGTGACAGCAGCGTTCCCTCGCGGTTTCCCGGGGGGAATCCACGCCGTGGCGACGCGCCGCCAACGCGGTATGATGGGCCGCGCCGGGACTTTTCAAGAGTCACGATTACACCGCCCGGCACGCGAGGAATCACTCCATGGCAGCTTCGTCAGACCTGGTCAAGGGCAACGCAATCGTCGGTCAATCGGGCGGGCCCACCGCCGTGATCAATCAGTCGCTCGTGGGCGTCGTTGAGGGCCTGCGGATGGGCCTCAAGGCCGCTGGCGTCGTGGATCGCATCTACGGCATGCGCCACGGCGTGAAGGGCCTCACCAAGGACGATCTCGTCGACCTGACCGACACGCACCAGGACCGCCTCGACCGCCTCGCGCTGACTCCGAGCGCCGGCCTGGGCAGCACCCGCGACAAGCCCGACCCGGCGTATTGCGAGCGCATCCTCGAAGCCTGCAAGAAGCACAACATCCGCTACTACTTCTACATCGGCGGCAACGACAGCAGCGACACCTGCCGGATCGTCCGCGAGAAGGCCAAGGCGACCAACTACGACCTGCGCTGCTTCCACGTGCCCAAGACCATCGACAACGACCTGCTCGAAAACGACCACACGCCCGGCTTCCCCAGTGCGGCGCGTTTCGTCGCGATGGCCTGCATGGCCGACTTCATGGACAACATCTCGTTGCCGGGCATCAAGATCAACGTGGTGATGGGGCGGCACGCGGGGTTCCTGACCGCCGCGAGCGCGCTTGCCCGCCGGCGCGATCGCGAGTTTGACGAAGTGCCCAGCCACACCACCGACGGCCCGCAGCTGGTGTACTGCCCCGAAGTGCCGTTTGATCTGGATCGATTCGTGACCGACGTCGAAGCGATCTACTCCAAGAAGCAGCGTTGCCACATCGTCGTCAGCGAAGGCATCGCCGACAAAGACGGCGTCGCCATCGGCGCCAAGCTCATCAAGAACGCCCAGGTCGACAGCCACGGCAACGTGCAACTCTCCGGCAGCGGCGCGCTGGGCGACCAGTTGGGCGACCTGCTCAAGGAAAAGCTCACACCCGCAGGCGGCAAGCCGCCGCGCGTCCGCGCCGACACCTTCGGCTACATCCAGCGTTGCTGGCCCGACGCCAGCGTCATCGACCGCATCGAAGCCCGCCGCAGCGGCCGCTTCGCCGCGCAGCTCGCGATGCAGGGGCACTTCGACGGCAGCGTCGCAATTGTGCGCACGAGCAGCGGCAGCGCGGCGTTCCTGGGCGAGCGCGACGGCGACGCCTATGCGAGCGACTACAAGCGCGTCGAATTGTCGCAAATCGCGGCGAAAACCCGCCACATGCCCGCCGAGTTCCTAAGCGGACACAACAACGTGAGCCGCAAGTTCATCGAGTATTGCCTGCCGCTGGTGGGTGAGTTGCCCGGGTTCGAACGGCTGTAAGAGCCCGGGGGTGCAAGGCCCTGGCGAATCACCCCAGTCGCCCTTTCGC
>JALHOJ010000060.1 GCA_022843045.1 Phycisphaerales bacterium | reverse complement strand
TCCGGTGGACGTGGACGTGTTCTTCAGCGTCTTCAGTGAAGGGCCCTGCTACTGAACCGCTCGATCACGGGTGATCGACGCACCAATTGATACCTGAGGCGCGGGGCTTGAACGCCCCGCGCCTTGTTTGTCGGAAGGGCAGATTGGCCCGCCCGAATCTTGGACTTTCTCGAACCGGGGACAGGATGGCGAGCGATATGAGCATGGGCAAGACAGGCGTGCGGGGATTGGTCGCGGTGGCGGCGTTGATCGCGGTGGCGGGCATCGCCCCCGCGCAGACCCGCGTCGTCGCGTGGAACATCTCCAATTACGGCGGCACCGATCGCGCGGCGGACATCCGCAACGTGGTTTATGGCGTCATCCCGGCTCCGCTCGCGCTGCAGGGCACCTCGATGAGCCCGGACATCATCGCTCTCCAGGAAATCCAGAGCGCGGCGGCGCTCGCAACGTTCGTCAACGTGCTCAACACGGCCCCGGGCAGCCCGGGCGACTGGGCGGGCGCGCCGTACGTCAATGGGAACGACACCGACAACGCCCTGGTCTATCGCACGGGCCGGTACACGCTGGTGGGTAACCGCACTTGGACGATTTCAGTGGGCGCTTCCGCGTCTCCACCCATTCCCCCCCGCAACACGTATCGGTACGACCTGATGCCGGTCGGGTACTCGGCGCCGACGTCGATGATTTCGGTTTTCAGCTCACACATGAAGGCCCAAGGCGGGACCGATGACGACCTGCAGCGCCTGACCGAGGCGACGAGGGTGCGGGACAACATCGAAGGAATCGACACCAACCCCACGCCTGAGAACGACGGCATGCCCGTGGGCAGCAACCCGATCCTCGCTGGGGACTTCAACGGGCAATCCTCGAGCGAGTCGTTCTACGTCGAACTCACCAGCAACCAGGCCAACAATATCGGCCGGCTGTTTGACCCGATCAACACGCCCGGCACGTGGAACAACAGCATGGCCTTCCGGTTCGTCCACACCCAGGACCCCAGCGGCGCGGGCGGCATGGACGATCGACATGATCAGGTGCTGATCGGTTCCTCGCTCAAAGACGCGGCTGGCACGCCCGCGGGCTGGCACTACATCGGCAGCCCGACGCTCGCCTACAGCACCAGCACCTGGAACGACCCCAACCACTCCTACCGCGCCTGGGGCAACGACGGCACGAGTTTCAACCTCACCATGACCACCGCCGGCAACAGCATGGTCGGCGCGACCATCGCCCAAGCCGTCATCAACTGCGCGCCGGGCGGCGGGCATATCCCCGTCTTCGCCGACTTCCGCGTGCCCGCGACTGCGACGACCAGTGCGGCGACGATCAACTTCGGCAGCGTCCGCGTCGGCTCGCTCGCGCCGACTCGCAATCTCACCATCACCAACACGGGCAACGTCGCCCTTTGGGGCGCGAACGGCATCGACACGCTCAACTACTCCTTCGGTGCCGCGGCAGGCTTCACGGTGCCCGCCGGTCCCCAGAGTGACGCTGCGGGCGGCACGGGCTTCACGCACACGCTCAGCATGCCCACAGCGGTCATTGGCCCCAAGAACGCGACGCTCATCATCACCACCGACTCGCCCGAGCAGCCCACGCTCAGCGTGACGCTCACGGGCACGGTCCTGCCTCCTAATGCCGCGCCGACGGCCAACGCCGGGCCTGATCAGGGCCTGACGGATGGTGACAACAGCGGCACGGAGGTCGTGACGCTCAACGGCTCGCTCAGCAGCGACAGCGACGGCACGATTGCCAGCTACGTCTGGCGCAACGGCGGCACGATCGTGCTCAGCAGCGCGACCGGCAACGTCGTCCTGCCCGTGGGCGTCACGACGCTCACGCTCACCGTCACTGACAACGAAGGCGCGACGGGCCAGGACAGCGTCCAGATCACCATCAACCCGCCCAGCAACAACCCGCCCAGCGCGGTCGCGGGCGGACCCTACATCGCGACCGACAGCGACGACAACGGCTTCCAGAGCGTCACGCTCGACGCCTCGGGCAGCAGCGATGGCGACGGCACGATCACCAACTACGAGTGGAAGGACGGCCCGACGGTGCTGTGCAGCGGCCCCAGCCCCACCTGCGTCTGGAACGCGCCCGTGGGCACGCACACCGTGACGCTGATCGTGACTGACGACGACCTCGCCACGGCGAGCACCACTGCGAGCGTGACGATCAACCCGATCACCTGCGACACGATCGACTTCAACAACGACGCGTCGCTCTTTGATCCTCAGGACATCGACGCGTTCCTGTCGGTCTTCGCAGAGGGCCCCTGCGTGCCGGAAACGGCGACCTGCAACGACATCGACTTCAACAACGACGGCGCGCTATTTGATCCATGCGACATTGACAGCTTCCTGGCGGTGTTCGCCGAGGGACCGTGCAGGCCTTGCGGGCAGTAAGGCAAAGGCACGGCGATACAAACCCATGGAGGCCCTGAAACACAGGGGATCTGTGTCGCTGTGGCGCGATTGCCGCTCTGCACCCTCCCATACCACTGGGCCATCCCTGGGGTGAGAACATGGGAAAGTTGGAACATGGCTGCAAGTTTGCTTGCGGGCTTGCCAGTCTTGGTGTATTTTCTTGGCTGTTAGGAAAACCCCGCAACCCCAAGGGTGGGCAGTCCGTACCCGACTGACCTCTCCGCAATGGCGGGACCCTGGCAAAGGGGCATGGGGCGTTCTGAGAGGTTTCTGGGGCCCGTTTCGGGCCGGATCGTCACAGATTGTGTCGTTTTTTTGACCATCGGGGGTCGTTGGCGCGCAGATGCGCGTCCCGAAGGAGCGATGGCATGCGGATGTCCCGTTCGATTCGTCTGGCTGCAGCGGCTGGCTTGGCCGCGTCGGTCTTCTCGTTCTCGGTCGCGTCGGCAGATGTGGCGGTGCCAGGTGGCAACCCCGCTCTGGAGCAGTTGCAGGCCCAGCACCCGGGCGTTACCACCTGGGAGCACGCCGGGCGCGTCATGACGATCTTCGGGGCCCCGATGACGCAAGCCGCGACTGACGGCGAGGCGATTGCACAGTTTGTCGGTCGTCACGCCGAGGCCTTTGGCGCTGGCGCCCTCGAACTGGATCTGCAGCAGGTTCACGCCATGCAGTCTCGCAACAAGACGGTGTACGTCTTCTCGCAGAAGATGGACGGCTTGCCGGTTGAGTTTGGCCGCCTGACGGTCGTCTCGCACAATGACCTGGGCGCTGGCGAAGCGGGCGAGAACGTTTCGACGGTCGTGATGGCCTCGGCCAAGCTGGCCCAGCGTCCCGCGGGCGGATTCGCCGCCGACGCGTTCACCAGCGAGCAGGCGATGGCGCGGGTGCGGGCGGTTCCGCGCTTCGCAGGCCTTGATACCTGGGGCGCGGCGGAAATGGTCGTCTTCTTTGGCGAGGGCGACTTCTCGGAGTGGATCACGCCCGTCCGCGCGTGGAAGTTCACGGGCGAGAAGACAGTCGTTGACGGCGATCCGCAGAAGCAGACTTTCTTCGTGGACGCTTCGACCAATGAGATCATCCACGTCCGCAACGAGATCCTGCACGTCGACATCACCGGCAACGTGCAAGGCTGGGTGAGCCCCAACAACACGGCCGACCACGCCGGGAACCCGCCCGCGCTGCGGAACATGAGCGAAGTGCTCGTCCGCGTGCAGGGCCAGCCCAACACGACGGTGCGGACCGACCGCAACGGCAACTTCACGATTCCCTGGCCCGGCACCACGCCTGTGACGCTCGAAGTGGGCACCAACTTCTCCCCCGCCAACGGCGTGGCGCAGGTGCAGGTCACTGACACCACCGGACCGTCGGATGTGTACACCGTCTCCGCGACGCCAGGCACGCCCGTCAACATCCAGATGAACCCGTCCTCGGGCCGCACGGAAGTGACGACCGCGGAAGTCAATGCGCTGCACTATCTGACCGTGACGCGCAACTACCTCCAGGACCTCGTGTCGCCCAGCTTCGCGACGCAGCTTGACACCTTCGGCAACGTCTCAGGCGGCACGCCCGGCATTCTGCCCGCCAACGTGCAGGTCGCTGGCACCTGCAACGCGTTCTACAACGGCAGCTCCACCAACTACTACCCCGTCGGCGGCAGCTGCAACAACACCGCCTTCGCGAGCGTCATCAGCCATGAATACGGGCACCACGTCGTCAACCGGCGCGGCCTTGCCCAGGGCGCTTTCGGCGAAGGCTACTCCGACACGCTCTCGATTCTGATCTATGACGACGCGGTCGTTGGCCGCTTCTTCCAGACAGGCGGCGGCGCAGTGCGCACGCCCGACACGGCGGGCATCAACTACCCCTGCGGCAGCACCGCCATCCACACCTGCGGCATGATCCTGGGCGACTTCATCATCGAACTCCGGCGGGCGCTGGGCAATCGCTACGGCAGCGCGCAGGGCCTGACCGTCGCTCGCGAACTGCACGCTGATTGGACGCAGATCACCGGCGGCGGCATCGACCTCAACTCGGCCCACCCGCAGACGATCGTCGAGATGCTGACCGTCGATGACAATGACGCGATCTTCTGCAACGGCTCTCCCAACCGCGATCAGATCGTCGCGGCGGCGAACATCAAGCAGATTCCGGTGCCTGGCATCGAAGGTCGCCTGTCGGTCACGCCGCTGGCGAGCAATCCCACGTCGCGCTTCATCGGCGAACCCATCACGGTGGGCGCGTTGGTCTCCAACGGCTCCGCGACGCTCACGCCCGGTTCGGCCCGCCTCCGCTACCGCCACTCGGACAGCAACACGTTCTACACCGTTTCGATGACGCAGAACGCGCCGGGCCAGTTCTCCGGCAGCATCCCCGCGGGCAGCTGCGGCCAGCGCATCGAGTACTCCTTCGTCTTCGGCTCCTCCGCGGGCGATGTGACCCTGCCCAACGCCTGCACGGGCGGGACGGTCTACACCGTGGACGTCGTCAACCCCAACCCGGTGAGTGCGCCGTTCTTCACCGACACATTCGAGACTGCCAACGCTGGCTGGACCACCGGGGGCACCGCCGCAACCGGCCAGTGGGTGCGGGGCGATCCCATCGGCACGACGGCGCAGCCTGAGAGCGGCACCGTGGGCGTGAACTGCTGGTTCACGGGCCAAGGCACCGCGGGCGGCGCGCTGGGCGAGGCGGACGTCGACGGCGGCACGGTGATCCTCACCTCGCCCACGTTCAACCTGACGGGCCAGGGCGGCTTTGTCGTGGCCCGCTACGACCGCTGGTACTCCAACGGCACGGGCGGCGCTCCGTTCACCGATGTGTTCCGCGTCGAAGTGTCCAACGACGGCGGCGCAACCTGGCGTCCGGGTGAGACCGTCGGTCCCGCGAGTTCCGCCGACACCAACCCGGGCTGGCGCGCGGGCGGCGTGGCCCTGGCCTCCAGTGGCCAGCCGACCAATCAAGTCCGCATCCGCTTCATTGCGGACGACGCCGGGACCGGCTCGCTGGTTGAGGCGGCGATCGACAACCTGCGCTTTGCCGCCCAGCCCTGCGGCTGCAACGACATCGACTTCAACAATGACGGCTCGCTGTTTGACCCCATCGACATCGACGACTTCTTCAACGTCTTCAGCGAAGGCCCCTGCAGCACCGGCAACTGCGACTCCATCGACTTCAACAACGATGGCAGCGTCTTTGATCCTCAGGACATCGACGCGTTCCTGAGCGTGTTCAGCGAGGGGCCGTGCATTCAGTAATGCGTGACTTCAGTGTTCAGTGAGAAGGGCTCCCATGTGGGAGCCCTTTTTTCTTGGGCAGGCTTTGCGAAACGCGCCCGCCAGAGAGCTTCGAACCAGTTGTCGCATGTGGACGCCCACGACCCGCGACGCTTCCTGACGGGCGTTGACTCGCCGCGCCTCCATGGCGAGTTCGCCCGCACATTGCGTGCGACGGTCCCTCACGGTCGAGTTTGGTTACGGCCGATCGTCCTCGGCTTCGGTCGTCGGCTTCTTGCCCGCGATGCGACGGGCCGGGAACAGCCACAGCAGGATGCCGCCCAGTTCGTACAGGAGGATCAACGGCACGGCCATCGCGATCATGCTCGCAGGATCCCCAGGCATCACCGCCGCGGCGAGCACGACGCACGCAAACGCCGCGTGCCGGCGGTACTTCGCGAGGAACACGCGATCGATCACGCCCGCCCAGCCCAGCAGCAGCACGATGAGCGGGGCCTGGAACGCGCCGGCGAAGGCGGCGATCAGCGTGAGCATGAGGCTGAGCACTTCGCTGACGCGGTATTGCTGGCGAATGCCGCCTTCGCTGTAGAGGTCGATCGAAAGCACCTGCGGCTTGCCCTCTCGCTCCGCGATGCAGAGGCGGACGCGATGGAGCTTCTTGTTGATCCACACTTCGCCCGGCGTGGGCGCATCAGGATCCACATCAAGGATCGGCAGGCTGGGCAGCGTGATCCCCTGCGGGAGCGGGCGGGTTTCGATCGGTCGCTGGCCCACGCCCGTGCCGAAGGCAATCAGGAACGTGAGCACGAGCGGGAGGACGACCTTGAATAGGAACGCGACGCCGCTGGCGGTGAGAATCCCAGAGAGCGGGATGAGAAAGTACACGAAGCGCTTTTCATGCTTGTGCAGGCCCGGGGCGACGAAGCGCCAGGCTTGGTAGAAAATCCAAGGTGCGCCGACGACGATCGCCGTGATGAAACTCACACGCATGTACGCGCTGAAGGTCTCAAGCGGCCCGATCGCGACCATGTCCGGCTGGTCGCTCTCCGCAAGAGCCTGGCGGGCGGGCTCCAAGATGTACTGCAGCAACTGGTCGCCAAAGTAGAACGCGATGATGACCAGTGGCAGCAGCCCAAACAGCGCCATGATCAGCCGCTTGCGCAGTTCATCGAGATGCTCGCCCAGCGTCATCGACGTCGTGGGCTTGCCGTCGATGGCGGCGCGGATGTTCCCGGCGATCGTGGGCTTCGCGGCGGGCTGGTCATCGGGGGGCGGTGGCGGGGGCGTCGGGTCGGCGGGCATGGGTGCATTCTTGCGGGGTTGGCCCCATCAAACGAAAGCGGCGGCCCCTGGTGGGCCGCCGCTGGTGCATTTGGCAGCATGTTGAGCGCGACGCTTGCTGACGCGCGCGTTTCGTAGAACTCTACTTCGCCGCGACCTTGAACTGCGTGCCTTCGAAGGCTTTCACGAGTTCGGCGGTGTCCACGCCCTCCACGTCGCAGGTCGCCGACTTGCCCTTGAGGTCCACCGCGACGTTCTTGACGCCCTTGACGCGCTTGAGCGTGGTCTGCACCGTGTCCACGCACGCGTGGCAGGTCATGCCCTCAACCTTCAGCGCGACGGTGCGCACGGCGGGGATCGCTTCCGCGTCCGCCGAGGCGAGCGTGGGGTTCATGCCCAAGGCCCGCACCAGGAACGCCCAGCGATCGGCGGCTTCTTCGATGATCTTCGCCGTCGGCTTGCCCGCGCCGTGGCCGGCGCGGGTTTCGATACGAATCAGCGTGGGATTGTCGCAGTCCTTGGCAGAGCCCTGGGCCGCCTGCAAGGCTGCGGCGAACTTGAAGCTGTGGGCGGGCACGACGCGGTCGTCGTGGTCGGCGGTCATGACCATGGTCGCGGGATAGCACGTGCCAGGCTTGATGTTGTGAAGGGGCGAGTAGGCGTAGAGGGCCTTGAACTGGCTCTCGGTGCCGAAGGGGTTGTTGGGGTCATCAACGTTGGGGTACTTGTCCACCGCGCCGTAGTCGCTGCGCCAGGCGTGGCCGATGGTGAACTTGTGGAAGCGGAGCATGTCGAGCACGCCCACTTCGGGCAGGGTCGCGCCGAAGAGTTCGGGCCGCTGGGTCATCACCGCGCCCACCAGCAGGCCACCGTTGCTGCCGCCGCGGATCGCGAGCTTTTTGTTGGTGGTGTACTTGTTCTCGATCAGCCACTCGCCCGCGGCGATGAAGTCGTCGAAGGCGCGCTGGCGGTTTTCCATGATCGCGCTGCGGTGCCACTGCTCGCCATACTCGCCGCCGCCGCGGATGTTGGCGCTGGCGTAGATGCCGCCCATTTCCATCCAGACGAGGTTACTGACGGAGAAGGAGGGCGTGACGGAGATGTTGAAGCCGCCGTAGGCGTACAGAAGCGTCGGGTTGGTGCCGTCACGCTTGAGGCCCTTCTTGTAGGTCAGGAACATGGGCACGCGGGTGCCGTCCTTGGAGGTGTAGAAGACCTGTTCGGTCGTGAAGTCGTCGGGGTTAAAGTCGACATTCGCGGCCTTGAACAGCGTGCTTTCGCCGGTCTTGACGTCGTAGCGGAAGATGCGGTTGGGGCTGGTAAAGCCCGCGAAGGAGTAGAACGTCTCGGTATCGGTGCGCTTGCCGCCAAAGCCGCCCGCGGTGCCGATGCCGGGCAGGGCGACAGTGCGGACCTGCTTCCCGGAGAGATCGTGGACGCTGATCTCGGTCTTGGCATCGCGGAGGTAGTTGGCGAAGAAGAAGTCGCCCACCATGCTGACGCTCGTGAGGGTCGCGTCGCTCTGGGGGATCAGTTCCTTCCAGTTGGAGCGTTCGGGCTTGTTCAGGTCGATCGCGATCACGCGGCCCTTGGGCGCATCCAGGTTCGTGTTGAAGTAGAAGACGCTGCCGTCGTTGCCGACGTATTCATAGCTCGCGTCGCGCTCGTCGAGCAGCTTGATGACCTTGCCATCGCCCAGCTGCGCATCGGTGTTGCCCTTGGGGCTGATGTCCTTGATGTACACGCGGTTCTTGGGGTCGGTGCCTTGCCAGACGCCGATGACGAGGTACTCGCCATCCTCCGTCACGCCCGCGCCAAAGCCCCAGTCCTTCTTCTCCTCCGCGGTTTCCTGATAGACCAGCACGTCCTGGCTCTGGTCCGTGCCCAGGCGGTGGAAGTACAGCTTCTGGAAGAAGTTCGCGTTGACCAGCTTGTTCCCGTCCTTGGGCGCGTCATACCGCGAGTAGAAGAAGCCCGCGTTGTCGTTGGTCCAGCTCGCGCCGCTGAACTTAACCCACTCGATCACATCGGGCAGGTCCTGGCCCGTCGCGATGTCGCGCACGCGCCAGGTGTTCCAATCGCTGCCTGCCTCGGCGATGCCATAGGCCATGTACTTGGCATCATCCGTGATCGCCGTGCCCGCCAGCGCCATCGTGCCGTCGGCCTTCAGCGTGTTGGGATCCAGCAGCACGCGGCCCTTGTCGGACAGCGAATCGCCCACGAACATCACGAACTGGTTCTGCAGGCCGCTGTTGTAGCTCCAGAAGTACTTCCCGCCCTGCTTGGCGGGCGCGCCAAACTTCTCGAAGTTCCAGAGCTTGGTGATCCTCTTCTCAATCGCCTCGCGCTGCGGCACGCCCGCGATATACGAATTGGTCAGGCCAACCTGCCCATCGATCCACGCGCGAGTCTCGGTGGAATCGGGGTCCTCGAGCCAGCGGTACGGATCTGCGACCTGCACGCCGTGGTACGTGTCCACCACGCTGGCGTCCTGCCGCGCGGGCGGATACTTCCAGGGGTGCTGGGCGAGGGCGAGGGGGGCGAGGGATGAGAGGGTGGACATGGTCGCAAGCGAGGCGAGCAGGAGCGGACGTTTCATACGGGGTTCCTGACAGGTTTGCAAAGCACCGGGGCTTGACAGGGTGTCGCACGTGGGCAGCGCCACCCGTTGCAAATGACATCCAGCCGCGCTCCGGCGCGGTGGCACGAATGGTACGGGCAAGGCGAGGCGGCGTTTCGTGGTGAGAAAAGCGTCGCAAAACCCCGGGGGCTTGCCGCACCTGCGTCATGCCGGGTATGCTGGCTTGCCATGGGTGCGAGCAAACGTCGACTTGTCGCGAGGGCGGTCGCTGGGGCAGGCTGGCGGGTGTGGGACACGCTTCGAAATCGCTGGTGGGGAAAGGTGTACTCCTCGGTGCCGACGGAGTTGCTCGCTGAATTGAACGGCGATAAGAATGGTGATCGCATCGCCGCATTGACCACCGACATCTCGCGTCGGAAGAAGCGCTAGCGCCGGCATCGCGACACCTCGCGCTGTGTGGTTCCGATTGCGGGATGACGCAAGCACAATCGGATTCGATCAGAATGTTGTGTTCTTTGCATCCTTACGGCGAAGCCGTTGAGGCGCATAGCCGTGGGTCGCCGCGAACGCGGCACCCACGGATACGAGTCTTTGGTGAACTCACCACGAAGTGGTGACGGACCGCCTTGAAGTCACCAGCACCGCTGTGCGGTGCGACGGTCCGCGCGTCCTTGTCCCGTGGGTATCGCTTCGCGATGACCCACGGCTATTGACCTACACGGCTTCGCCGTGAAGCTCAGCGAGCTCAGACCCTACGCGGCTTTGGTCGAAGAACCCGACGCGGCCTTCATGGCGGCATGCTTGCTCGCTCGGATGCGTCGGCGTGCCAGAGTGATAAAGAAACCTGCTCCGAGGACCTGAAGCAACCCAAACCAGACCGCATCCCGAGGGATCATGGGAATGCCGTAGCCGTTGCTGGTGAAGAGTGGCCAATCGAAGTTGGTCGAGTGAAACCCCACACGAAGTCCCATGATCCCTTGGTACGTCATCACGACGCCTCTCACAAGCAGCACGACCGCGATGAAGACACCGAGCTTCCAGGCCATGCGATGGTCGTGCCAGACGAGACAGATGATGACTCCAATCAGAATGATCCACATCACGCGCAAGGTGGTCACGGGAGCAACCGCAGGTAGCTGGACGTTCCCCGGCACGAGCATCACGAGCAGAAGGCAGAGCAGGATCGCAAACGCAACCGCTCCATCAGACAACTTCTGCAAGAACAGCATCCCTAGAAAAAGAAGAAAGCCGCCGACCGCGACCAGGGTGGGAATTAGATGTGTGTTCATCTGCTCGACTTGCCACATCGTGAAAAAGCAGTAGCCGACCAGCGCGCACGCCAGCACAAAGGTGGACTTTCGAGATGGTGCCCGCGCAGTGCTTGCCATGACTCGTGCTCCATCGGACTCGACACCGATGCTGGACACATCGGCATGATGTTATCTGGCAGCGCTTCACTGCACGCTCGCTGTGGTTCCTTGTTGCAGAGCCAATCTTGCGAGATTCCGTCCCCTCCACGCCGCCAGCTTCCATGTGCCCACCATCACCACCGCCGCGCCGAGCAAGTACGCCGGGCCCAGCCACAGTGCCTCATGGGCGGTGATGGGCGTGCCCTTGCTCCAGTCATGGTCGGTGAAGCGAAAGCCGACGAAACTGCGATGCACGCCCTGCATGGTCAAGCTCGCGCCGTAAACGCTCGCTGGAACGACCGGCAGCAACACCAGCCAGCGAGCCACCAGCGGCCGGAACACCATCAAGTAGCACACCAGCACGATCAAGCTCCCCGGCACCAGCAACACGAGCAGTTCGGGCGTGTTCCCGACGCAGAAGCACGTCATGGGCAGGCCCAGCAACGACGCGATCGCAATGACTATGGCATCCCGCCGCTTCGCGGCCCGCGTGAGATTGAGTTGCTCGAGCGCTTCGAGCCCCGAGTGGGTGAACCCTGTGCCGCACTCCGGGCAAGCGCCTTCGGGGAGGCCGGTGAGGTCGTAGTTGCAGGTTGGGCAAACAACCGCCATGCGCGCACCCCGCCCGACATGCAGCCCGACCGTCAGGGAGGGCTCACGCGGCTCCCACGATGACAGACTCCGCAAACGAATACGCGGCGTGCCTCATCGCGGTTCGGCGTCGCTCGAAACAAGCCCTTGCAACCCACACCAAGTGGCACGGCCTTCCAGGCCGTGAGTCCCAAGGGCTTCTTGCCCTTGGGGGTTTCTATGTGAGCAAAGACACGGGCCTAGAAGGCCCGGATACTCACGGGCCGGAGGCCCGTGCCACGCTGTGATTACTGCACGAGGCCCTTGGTCAACCGCATAAACGCCGTCTCAAGGTTCACCGGCTCCTCCGCCAGCTTCGTCACCCTGAACCCCTTGTTGACGAGCACATTCGGCACGTCCGCGACGTTGAGGCCATTGACGCCGCCGTCGTCGTAGTTCACCTGGATCAGCTTGCTGCCCACCGGCGCGGTCACGCTGTCGTCGTTGATGATCGCGATCTTCGTGACGCCCCGCATCTGCTGCAGCAGCTTTGCTGCTTCTTCCGTGCGATCCACCACGCCCACGTGCAGCACATGGCCCAGCTTCGCACGCTTCAAAATCTCATCCACGCTGCCGTTGAACAGCAACTGCCCGCGCTCGATCACGCCCACGACGTTGCACAACTCCGCAAGTTCCGGCAGGATGTGCGACGAAATCAGGATCGTCTTGCCCATCCGGCGAAGTTCCTTGAGCAATTCGCGCATCTCAATCCGCGCCCGCGGATCCAGGCCGCTCGCCGGCTCGTCCATCAGCAGCACCTTGGGATCGTGCAGCAGCACCCGCGCCACCGACAGCCGCTGCTGCATGCCGCGCGAGAGGCTGTTCACTTCCGCCGTGGCCTTGTACCCAAGGTCCGTCAGTTCGAGCACGTCGTGCACGACCTTCTTCCGCGTCCCGCCATGAATCCCATACGCCGCGGCGAAGAACTCGAGGTATTCGGTGACGACCATGTCCTCATACGCGCCCAGTTCGTCGGGCACGTATCCGATGAGCGGGCGGATCTGGCGATTCTGGTAGCCGACGGTGAGGCCGGCGACGTTGGCCTGCCCGCTGCTGGGCTTTAGCAGCGTGGCAAGGATCTTGATCGTGGTGGTCTTGCCCGCGCCGTTGGGCCCGATGAACCCGAAGCAGTCCCCCTCATTGATCGTGAGGTTCAGGTTGTTGAGCGCGATCAGGTCGCCGTATCGCTTGGTCAGGTTGATCGTCTCGATCATCGGCATAGGGAGGCCCCGAAAAGTTCACCACAAAGACACGAAGCACACAAAGAAAACCAGGACTTCTCTTTTCTGTGTCTTCTTTGTGTGCTTCGTGTCTTTGTGGTGATTCCCATCGAACTACTCAGCGATCCCGATCAGGGTTCGGCGTGTCCAATCCCAGCCCCCAGCTCAACCCCCCAATTCCGCGATGAGCCCCTTGATCTCTTCGCGCTTCGCCCGCACGTCGCGATAGTTGAACTGCTTCATCGCGATCTGGCTGGCGATCTTGTCCGCGTCGCGGAGTTTCTCGACGTTCTTGCTCGCCTTGCCGATCTCCAGCAAGGTCGACAGCAGGCTGTATCGCAACTCGATTGCAAACTCCGGCGCCATGTCGCCGCTCTCAAGGGCCTGCCGCAGGCTCGCCTCGGCTTCGTCGTAGTACTTGATCTTGAAGAACGCCTGCCCCATGTAGTTAAGGCTCGCGGGGCGCAGCTTGACGTCCTGCTGGCTTTCCTGGAAGAGGCCGATCGCCTCGTCGTACTTCTCAAGTTGGAAGTACCGCTTCCCAAGCTCAAACTTGCGGCCGATGTCGGTCGGATACGCCTCCACGCGCAGCGCGAACTCCTCGGCCTCGAGCTTCAGCAGGTCCTCCCGCGCGCTCGCCAGCATGTTCGTCAGCATCTCGTTGCCGGGCGTGCCTTCCAGCATCCGCTCCAGGTCCCGGATCTTCTTCTGGTTCTGGCGGATCTTGATGTCGCCCGCCATCTCGCGGAAGCGGAACTGCTTGCTCCACTCAAACGTGCTCATGTAGAGTTCGTACGCGCGAATCTCGTCCTTGGGCTTGCCGCGCTCCAGCAGCCGCTTGCACAGCACTTCAATCGCCGGCAGGTCCTGAGGCCGCTTGGCATGGTCCTCTTCCGCCGCCTTGAGCAATCGCTCGACCGTGTCCTCGGTCTTGACGAGCCGGTCGCCCTCTTCGAGCAACTGCTGCTTCTTGGCATCGCGGATGTTGCTGCGGAAGCCGCCATCCGTGCCCGACGTCTGCGTGTATCCGCCCCGGTTCATCGTCGCCGTCGCTGCGAGATTGCGCACGTACGCCGCGAGTTCGCCGTCGCTGGGATCGATCTTGACCGCTTCTTCCGCCGCCCGCACCGCCCGATCCGCGTCATCGATGGACTTGAACGAATCGGCGATCTTGAGGAGCAGGTCCTTGCGAACCTTTTTGTCCTTGAGCACCGCGCCCAGCGCCCGATCCCCGATCCACTGACACGGCTCCTTGAGCCGCATCGCCGACGCCGCCTCAAGCGCCCGCACCGCGTAGCTGCCCTCAGTGGGCTTCATCGCCCACTCGAGCAACCCGCGAAGGTACTTGTCGACGTTTTCCTTGCCGCCGACGCTGTTGACGACGTCCTTGCCAGGGCCCTTGCCCTTCGCGTCGATCTCCAAGAACTGCGCGGCACACCCAAAGAACGACGTGATGCCGTCCATGCTGCCCGGATGGAATCGCAGGCCCCCCAGCCAGAGCTGCATTGCATACTCGGGGTTGCCGGTTTCCTGCACGGTGCGAGCGTGCTCGAAGAACTTCTTGGCCTTTTCGGGCTGGTAACCGCCGCCACCGACGGCCCCTTCGCCATCGTTCGTGCCGGTACCTTTGCCGTTCCCGGCTGGTGGCTTCGAACCTGCTCCACCTGCGGCTGGCGTCGCACCCTCGTCTTTTTTCTTGCCCCAAAACATCGTGTGCAAGTGCTCCTGGAATGCCTGGGCAACGCCCCTCTTCGGCATGCTCGCCGGGGTCGCTCGCCGCAAGGCGGGAAGGGTACACCGCCCGCGGGTGTCACACTACCATATCCCGATCCGATGCCCGCACCCGCCTCCAACCCCACCTCCCTTCCCGATCCCGCCAGCCTTCACCTGGTCGAATATCCGGACCCCGTCCTCCGCCAGAAGGCCAAGCCCATCGGCGACGTCTCGCCCCAGTGGCGGGCCATCGCCGAGCGGATGCTCGACGTCATGGACGACGAACGCGGCATTGGCCTCGCCGGGCCGCAAGTTGGCCTGGCCTGGCGCATCTTCGTGCTGGACGTGCCCGCGGTCGAATCTGGCGAAGACGCCCGCAGCCCCAAGGACACCCCCCCGACAGCCACCGAAGGCCCCATGGTCTTCATCAATCCGGTGCTGAAGCTGGAAGGGCCGGTGGAGCCGTACGAAGAAGGCTGCCTGTCCCTCCCGGACATCCGAGGCGACGTCCTCCGCCCGCCAGTCGTCACCGTCACAGCCCTCGACGAACACGGCAAGCAATTCACGCTCCGCGCGGGCGGCCTGCTGGCCCGCTGCATCCAGCACGAAACCGATCACTTGGACGGCGTGCTCATCATCGACAAGATGACGCAGGGAAGCCGGATGAAGAACCGCAAGGCAATCAAGGAACTCGAAGGCTAAGCAATCGCGGCTGGTGCACTGGATTGCTTCACCATGTGCACCTTGTAGCACGCGACGTGGAATCCATACCGCCGCACGTTCCGCTCCGTCCCCGCGCCGGGCAAACCGCCGATGGTCGCGAACTGGCACCCCGCAGCCTGCGCCTCGCGCAATCGCCGCACCAGCAACGCCTGCTGCACGCCTCGCTTGCGGAACGGCTCCGCGACGGCCGCGCCGAAGAGCGCGGCAAACCGCACCTCCGGCATCTCGCCAAACGCCGGATCGATCTTCGCGAGCTCGCGCGTCGAGACCACTTCCAGATACCCACCCCCCACTACGTCCTCCGCCCGCGCACTGCCCGCGAACGCCGCAAACGCCCGCGTCCGCGCGTGCCGCATGCAGCGCATTGAAACCTCAACATCCGCCTCGCGCGGCTCCACCCCAGGCGGCGCAAACGCCCGATTCACACACCACGCCAGCGCCCGCCCCCGCGCCTCATCCGACGGCTTGCTCGCAACGTGAAGTTCCTCCAGCGCGATCCCATCGCCCAGCGGCACCAACGCCTCAAGCCGCTCCTTTGGATCAATCTCTCGCACAAACGTGGTCTCAAACATCGTCGGCACATACCCACGCTCCCCAAGCAGCTTCATCAGCGACTCGTGCGCGTGGCACGACACCTCCACCCTTGCATCCAGCCCTTTGTCCAGGTAAAACGCCGTCAGCCGATCGACATCCGCCGCCGCAATCGCCCCAGCATCGCCCTCGCGCAAGCACAACCCCAGCGACGTGTTGATCCAGCTCTTCTCCTCCGCCCGGCACGCCATCCCGCCCGCGATCGCCAGCGCGTACGGCGCAACTTCGCTGCACCCCAGCGCAGCGCGGGCCTCATCCAGTCTTGCAAAGGTGCTGAGCGGAGTCATCATCCACGATAGCGACAGTCCCGCTCCCACCCGTGCCGATACAAACCCGAACGGGTGAGACCACGCCCACCCGTCAAGAGGAGCCGCGCGATGTCCACGGACAGACGGGTAATTGTCGTGCCGTTCCTGGGCGATGACGTGGACGAGGTCCGCGTGGGCGAGTGGTGCGTTGCGCCCGGCACTCCCATCACCATCGACCAACTCCTCGCCCGCCTCGAAGCCGCCGACGCGACCTACGAGATCATCAGCCCCTACACCGGCCGCGTGCGCGAATTGCACGCGAAGGTCGGCGACACGCTGCTCGTCGGCGCATGGCTCGTGACCGTCGCCGCCGAGGCGGATGCCGACGAGGACCTTATACACAACCTGCCCGATTTGGGAGAAGGCGTCCGCGACGCGAAACTCACGCACTGGAAAGTCAAAGTTGGAGATCGCGTCCGCGCGGGTGACTCCCTCGCCGAACTGGAAACCGACAAAGCGGTTGTGGAAGTCCCCAGCCCCGTCGACGGCATCATCAAGACCCTCCACGCCCAACGCGGCGCCAAAGTCCAAGTCGGCGCACCGCTTGTCACCATCGCCCCCACCTAACCGCGTTCGCTTCGCCCCACCGAATATCCCCCACCCCCCCGCCCCCACCCACCCACTTTCCCACCTTCGCACCCTCGCACATTCGCACTCTCCCCCACCCCCGCACTACCATCGGCCATGGCACACCCCGGCAAGTCCACCGACCCCAATGTCTTCATCCTGCCCGACCTGGGCGAAGGCGTCCACGAAGGCGAACTGCTCAAGTGGCGCGTCAGCGTCGGGCAGTACGTCAACGAGCTCGACGTCCTCGCCGACATGGAAACCGACAAGGCCGTGGTCGAAGTGCCCAGCCCCCGCAGCGGCACCATCAAGGAGCTGCACGGCACCGAGGGCGAGATCCTCAAGGTCGGCAACCCGCTCGTGACGTACGTCGCTGACGCCGGAGCAGCCACGCCCGCCCCCGCCGCCTCTCACACCAACGGCACCCACCCCCCGGCGGCCCCGGCGCCCGCCGCGGGCGGCCGCAATGTGATGGACCACATCCCCGAACCCACCGAACGCACCGAAGACGACGGCACCGTCGTCGGCAAGATGAGCGGCGCGACCCCCGGCCTGAACGCCGAGAAGGGCAAGGCCCTCGCGACGCCCGCCGTCCGCCGCCTCGCCAAGGACATGGGCGTCAACATCGACACCCTCGCGGGCTCGGGTATTGGCGGCCGCGTGCTCGAGAAGGACGTGCGCGCCGCTGCAGGTAGCCCGGCGTCTCGCGCCGGCTCAGGAGCCACCGCTCCCCGTGCCGATCTCAGCCGCCCCACGCCCCCGATTGCCAAGCCTGCGCCGTCCTTCGTCGAACCCGCGCCCTCTCGCCCCGCCGCCCCGGCCCCGGCACGGAGCGCCAGCCTCCCCAGCACCGACGAAACCACCCGTATCCCCTTCCGCGGCGTGCGTCGCACCATCGCCAACCGCCTCCGCGAATCCATCAACCAGGCCGTCCACTTCACCGTCATGGACGAAGCCGACGTCTCGACGCTCGATGGCCTGCGTCGCAAGCTCGCCGCGGCGAGCGGCGAGAAAGTCAGCTTCCTGCCCTTCGTCTGCAGCGCGATCGCCCGCGTCCTGGGCCAGAGCCAGTTCCGCGCCTTGAACGCGACCGTCGATGAGAAGCCGGGCGATGCGAACTACGACGCCTCCATCATCCAGCACCGCAGCGTGCATCTGGGCATCGCGACGGACACCGACAGCGGCCTGATGGTCCCCGTGATCCGCGACAGCGACCGTTTGGGTGTGCTTGAAATCGGCCGGGCCGTTGAACAGATCGCAAACAGCGCTCGCAACCGCAGCATCCCGCGCGAGCAGCTGATGGGCAGCACGTTCACGATCAGCAACGTGGGCAGCTACGCCGGCCGCTTCGCGACGCCCGTGATCAACTATCCCGAAGTCGGCATCCTGGCCGTCGGCCGGGCCCGCGAGGGGGTTGTGGTGAGCAAGGGCGCGATGCGCGTGGGGCTGCTCATGCCGCTGAGCCTGGCGTGCGACCACCGCGTGGTGGACGGCGCGACGGCGGCCCTCGCCCTCGCCGAGATCGTGAAGTTGCTGCAGGATCCCGAGCAACTCATGGCCCCGGCACGAGCCTGACCGCAAGAAGCCAACGGAACCCTCGCGCAAGCGAGGGCGAACATGCACCGCGTGATTCGCGCGAACGGCGTCCGCCTTCGCTCGCGCGAAGGGTCCGTTGTCGCTCCGCGCTCTCCTACGCCGCCGCCACCCCATGCGTCCCCGCCCGCCCGCGGAGCATGCGAACGCCCTTGGCCACCAGGAACGCCCCCGTCAGGACCGTCACAATCGCCGGCCCGGGCGACCAATCCAGTTCAAAGCTCAGCACGATCCCCGCGAGCACGCCCGCCAGCGCGCTGCCGAAGCTGATCGCGAAGACCGGCACCAGCCGCGTCGAAACCTGCAGCGCAATCGCCCCGGGCAGCACCAGGATCGCCGTCGCCAGCACCACGCCCGCGAGTTTCATCGACGCCACCGTCGTGATCGCCAGCAGCGTGAGCAGGACAAACTTCATCGTGCGGGGCGACACGCCAAACGCAGGGCTCGCCGATTCGTCAAAGGCCCAGAAGATCAGCGACCGCCTCGTCATCCACAGCGTCAGCAGCACGCCAAGCGCTAGCGTCCAAGCGATCACCGTGTCCTGCATGCCGATGTTGTACAGCGAGCCAAAAAGCAGACTCTCCCACGTCGGCCCGGGCGGCGCGATCTTGAGCAGGATCGCCCCGAGCGCCATGGACGCAACCAGAATGATCCCGATAGCCGCGTCCTCGCGCGTTGCTTCCTTGTCCGCGATCAATCCCACCAGCAGCCCAGCGCCCAGGCAGAACAGCGTGATCACGGCAAACTGAGGAATGCCATACAGCGGCGCCTCCTGCATCGCGCCGCGCGCGAACGTCGCCGACAAGCCCAGAATCGCCGCCAGGCCCGCGCCGCCAAAGGCCGCGTGGCTGATCCCCTGCCCGATGAACGACAGCCGCTTGACCACTACAAACACCGACAAGCCCGCCGCGAGCAACGCCATCGCGATGCCCGCCAATACGCCCGGCCAAAACAGCGACGAATAGAGCGGGTCCGTGAGGTACTGAATCGTCTTCACGATGAGCCCCCCTTCGACACCGTGATCGTGACCGGCGCGTGCGAGCCATCACCATGCCCATGATGATGAGTCGGATCCGTACACGCGCTCGCCTTGTGCGCGTCCACGTGCAACTCGCCGAAGATCGCCGCGACGTCGTGCTTGAAGACCTCCGCCAGCACCGCGGGCGTCAGGCCCTCTGGCGCAGTGTGCGCGTGCAGCGTGCGGGAGAGGCACGCCACGCGATCACACCCCGCCGCGATCGTGCGGAGGTCGTGGCTCACGATCACCACGGTCAGTTGCTTCTCCGCCGCGATCTGCTTGAGCAGGGACGCGAACTGCTGCTGCCCCGCGGGGTCGATGCCGACGGTCGGCTCGTCCAGCAGCAGCAGCTTGGGCTTGCTTGCCAGCGCGCGTGCGATCAAGATCCGCTGCAATTGCCCGCCCGACATCGCGCCCACGTGCTTCTCCGCGAACGCCTGCGCCCCGACCGTGACCAGCGCTTCGTGCACGTCTTCGCGCTGCTCGAGGCTCAATCGCTGCCAGGGCTTGTTCGCAATTGCCGCGCCCAGTTGCACCACCTGCCGCCCCGACAGCGGAAATGCCAACTCCGCATCCACGCGCTGCGGCACGTATCCGATCAGCCGCTTGTCGCGTGCCTGCGTGGGCGATTGCCCAAAGACGCTGATCGTCCCCTCCTGCTGGGAGAGGAGCCCGAGCGTCAGCTTCAGCAGCGTGCTCTTCCCGCCGCCATTGGGGCCCAGAATGCCCAGCCGTTCACCCTCGCGGACCTTCAGCGAAATCCGCTCCAGCGCCCTGGGCGCGCCCGCCCGCGCCGTCCGCGGGGCGTAGGAATAGCTCACATTGTCATACACGATGGCGTCGGACATGGTGCGCGCGACCTCTCGCGCAAACCAGCGTAGGCGCCGCCTTGTTGAGACTCCGTTCTCGCCTCGCGCGCAAGCACGCTCCCGAATCGCTCGGGAGCGTGCCGCACGTGATACAGATGCCGCAATCAAGCCCTTACCGAGGCTGCAGCGTGCCGTTCATCGTCCCGACCGACACCGCATCGCCCACCGCCATCACGGGCACATCCTGCGGCCCGCCCGGGTTGTCGGTCTCGCTGTAGATTTCCAGCTTCGCGTTGCCCAGACCATCCGTCGTCACCGTCGCGAACACGTTGCCCAGGTGCGACGCGTTGTAGGTCGTGTTGGGCACGCCGCGAGACACTTCGACGGTCGCCTTGCGGACAAGGCCGCGAAGTTCGTACCGAACCTTGCTCTCCGTCTGCGTGCCGGCCAGACGCATGCGGGCTTCGAGCCGCAGAGTGCGAGCCGGCGAGGTGGCGCCGCCGCCCCCGCTGCCGCCGCCACTCGCAAAGCTGCTGGACACACCCGCCACGCCGGCGCACAGCACCAGCGAAGCGACCAGGGCGGACTTGAAGAACGATGAGAACTGAGTGCGCATGAGAACTACTCCGAAAGAACAGGTGAATCGAAACGAGTCGGTCGCAGAATGTCTGTGGGCCCAACTCGGGCGGCCGCGTGCCGTCGCACCAGCCTTGCGTCATGACTTTCGTCACACTCCCGGCAACACACCGGGCGACGCTCTCGAGCGATGAACCATGCGGCAGATTCTCGCGCGGCCTGTCAGGTTTTCATTCCAGGCTGCATCACACGATGCGCTCCTCGTGATCCCCGCCACTCCTCAACCGTCGAAGCCTGCATGCACAAAGGCCGAGTCCCGAATGCGACTCCCGCAGCGCGAACCGGCCCGCCACCATAGCAAAAACCAATCTCATAGGGAATATCAACTCAATGTCGCGATACATAGCCCCAACCTATGTTGTTCGGATACGCTCCCGGCATGCCCGCACCCATGCACCTCAACCAGATCAATTACAACCACCTCCTCTACTTCTGGGTCGTCGCACGCACCGGCAGCGTCACCCGCGCCAGTCAGGAACTCCGCGTTGCTCAGCCCACCGTCTCCACACAACTCCGCCTGCTCGAAGAGTCCCTGGGCGTCCAGCTCTTTGACCGCAGCACCCGCGGCATGACCCTGACCGAATCCGGGCAGCTCGTCTTCCGCCATGCCGACGAAATGTTCCGCCTGGGCAACGACCTCGTCCGCGCCCTCTCGATGGGCGACAACCAGCGAGCCTCGCCGCTCCACATCGGCACCGCCGACGCCGTGCCCAAGATCATCGTCCGTTCCACGCTCATGCCCGTGATCGAGAAGGAACTCGCAAGCTCCGTGATCTGCCGCGAGTGGCGCGTCGACCAGCTCATCAACGAGCTTGAGATGCACCGCTTGGACCTCGTGATCTGCGACGCCGGCATCTCCCCGCTCATCCGCCGCCAGACCATGACCTACGAACTGGGCACGTCGGGCATCACCATCTGCGCAGGCAAAGGCCAGGCCGCCAAACTGAAGAAGGGCTTCCCCAAGTCCCTCGACGGCGCGGCGTGGGTCGCGCCAACCGAGAACACCGCCCTGCGCGAAAAAGTCGAAGCCTGGATGTCCGCCAACAACATCAAGCCCCGCATCACCGCCGAGGCCGAAGACCGCTCCCTCGCCCACCACTTCGGCCAGATCGGCCTGGGCTTCGTCTGCGTTGCGTCGATCACTGAAGACGAAGTCTGCCGCCAGTTCGAACTCGAACGTGTGGGCGTGATGAAGGGCGTCAATGAAACCTACTTCGCCGTCGCCGTCGAACGCGGCTACCAGCACCCGGCGGTCACGCACATCTGCAACCAGGCGAAGTTGCGGATGGCGGATGAGTGAGACCCGCTGCGGCAATGCGGCCAAACCAAGCAATTTCACATGGGACCTCATCGTGCCATTGCTTTCGCACCCTCGCACTGTCGCACTCCCCCATCCCCCGCCCCGCCAATAATCCCCCCCACATCCCCACCCGCGCCCCGCCGCTGGGCGGTTTGCGCCTCAGGAGCCTGCCATGCCCGATGCCAGCAGTCCCAAATTTGCCCGCCCTCTCCTCGCGCCCGATGCGCCCGCCAGTGGCCCCGGCGCTCCGGGAAACCCACCGGAAACCCCCGTTTCCAAGAACTTCCTCGAACAGATCATCGACGAGCACATCGCCAGCGGCCCCAACGCAGGAGCGGGGGGCGGTCGCTGGGGCAATTGGCCCGCAAGCGAAGGCTGGCGCGCCGGCAAGCCCCGCGTCCACACCCGCTTTCCCCCAGAGCCAAACGGCTACATGCACGTGGGCCACGCCAAGAGCGTCTGCCTGAACTTCGGCCTCGCCAAGAAGTACGACGGCAAGTTCAACCTCCGCTTTGACGACACCAACCCCGCCAAGGAAGAACAGGAGTACGTCGACAGCATCATCCGCGACGTCATCTGGCTGGGCGGTGACTTCACGACCGACGGCAAGGGCGGCAAGCACGGCGGCGGCCTCTTCTACGCCAGCGACTACTTCGGCAAGATGTACGAGTGGGCCGAGGAGCTCATCACCAAAGGCCGGGCCTACGTCTGCGAACTCTCCGCCGACGAAGTGAGCAAACGCCGCGGCACGCCCACCCAGCCCGCGACCAGCCCGCACCGCGATCGCCCCATCGAAGAGAGCCTCCGCCTCTTCCGCGAAATGAAGGCCGGCAAGCACCCCAACGGCTCGATGACGCTCCGCGCCAAGATCGACCTCGCCAGCCCCAACTTCAACCTGCGCGATCCGGTCATGTATCGCATCCTCCACGAAAGCCACCAGCACACGGGCAATGCGTGGTGCATCTACCCGATGTACGACTGGGCCCACGGCTTCGAGGACTCCATCGAAGGCATCACCCACAGCATCTGCACGCTCGAATTTGAGATCCACCGGCCGCTGTACGACTGGTTCATCCAGTCCGTGAACCTCGGCCGCGCCGACAACAAGATCCACCACCCCCAGCAGATCGAGTTTGCCCGCCTCAACCTCACCTACACCATCACCAGCAAGCGCAAGCTCCTCGACCTCGTCGAACAGAAACGTGTGTCAGGCTGGGACGATCCCCGCATGCCCACCGTCTCCGGCATGCGCCGTCGCGGCTACGCCCCCGAAGCCATCCGCAACTTCTGCGACGACATCGGCGTCACGCGTCAGGAAAGCGTGATCGACTTCACGCGCCTCGAGAACGCCGTGCGCGATCACTGGAACAAGCACGCCCCGCGCGCCATGTGCGTTCTGCGCCCGCTGAAGGTCGTGATCGACAACTGGCCCAAGGACGCCAGCGGCAAGCCCGTGGTCGAACACCTCGACTTCGTGATGAACCCCGAAACCGCCGAGCGCGCCAAAGAGGCGAGCGGGGAACGGGGACCAGGGATCGGCGGCGCAGCTTCGCCGCTCACCGCTCCCGGTTCGCCGATCACCTCTTCCACCCGCAAGATTCCATTCACCGGCGAACTCTTCATCGAACGCGACGACTTCATGGAAGTCCCGCCCAAGAAATTCTTCCGCCTCTCGCCTGGCAACGAAGTCCGCCTGCGCTGGGCCTACTTCCTCAAGTGTGTCGGCGTCGATAAGGACGCAGCCGGCAACATCACCTGCGTCCACTGCACCTACGACCCCGCCACCAAGGGCGGCGACGCACCCCCAGGCCCCAACGGCGAGCCCCCGCGCAAGGTCAAGGCCACGCTCCACTGGGTCTCCGCCGCCCACGCCGTCGATGGAGAAGTCCGCCTCTTTGACCGCATCTTCAAGGAAGAGGAACCCGGCAAGCGCACCGGCAACTACATCGACGACCTCAACCCCGCTTCGCTGGAGGTCATCACCGACGCCAAGCTCGATCCCTACCTCATCAACGCCGCCAAGCACCACACCAATACCCGCGACATCATCGACGGCCACGGCCGCACGCACAAGATCGTCACGAGCAATGGCGACGTCTACCAGTTCGAGCGCCTGGGGTACTTCTCCGTCGACGCTGATTCGAAGCCGGGCAAACTCGTCTTCAACCGCACCGTAACCCTCAAGGACAGCTGGGCCAAGGACGCGGCCAAGCAGTAGTCACCCATCGCGCGCCGGGCGGTTCCGGCCCGGTCACCATCCCATGCCCGCCGCGTTCACCATCCGCCCCGCCACCCCCGCCGACGTCCCCGCCGTGCTTCCCATGGTGCGGGCAATCTGCGATCTCCACCTTGAGTGGGACCCCCAGCGTTTCGACATCCGCCCCGAAGTCGTCGACATGTACGCCTCGTGGCTCCCCAAGCGCGTCAGCGATCCCGATAGCGTCTTCCTCGTTGCAGAAAACACGCAATCACGCCGCGTGGTCGCGTATGTCGTCGCCACCATCGAAGACTCCATCCCCATCTACTGGACCCCACGCTGCGGCTGGATCCACGACGCCTGGGTCGAGCCTTCCCATCGCAAGTTGGGCATCGCCAGCGCCTTGATCGCCGACGCCGTCGCCCGCCTCCGCGCCAAAGGCATCACCCAAATCCGCGGCGAGACCGCCGTCGCCAACGAAGCCTCCCGCGCCCTCCTCAAGAACCTCGGCTGGCGCGAAGGCACGATCGAGATGATGATCCAGTTCTGACCCGCACACAATCAACCCCATGGGCATCCACGACGAAACCCGCTTCCCCAATGCCTTCGTGCGATTCCGTCGTCAAGTTGGTTTTCCGGGCATGGCTCTATGGGTTGCGTTCGCCACCTTCTTCTTGATCGTCTGCGGCGCCGAACTCGCCGTCGTGGGCTTTTCGAGTCGATTCGTCGCTTCCATCGCGGGATTGATCTTGGGCGTGCTGCTCCGCCCCGCAATGCTCGCCAAGCCTTGGTTCACCTCAATCGCCATCCGCGCGCTTTGGCTCGTCATCGCGCTCTACATTCTTCTGGTGCACAACCAAGTCGGCAAGCCCACGTGGTCTTGGTGGCTCATCAGCGGCTCGTGGGGCTTTTATCTCTCCGCGACCTTCGTCTTCTACTCCAGCAAGTTCCTGTACATCGCCAAGTTGCTCGAAACCCTGCCGCCCCAGCACGCGAACGATGGCCCGCCCCATGAAGAAGACGACCAACAAGAAGCCGACGGCCTCATCGACCAAGAAGTCGAAGAAGCCCGCCGCCGCGAAGCCCAACGCTGACAATTCGTCAACCCGCTCTCCGCGCACCATGGCCGACCTCACCCCCGCAATGCCCGCCCAGCTC
>JALHOJ010000059.1 GCA_022843045.1 Phycisphaerales bacterium | reverse complement strand
GTGGATCACGATGTAGCCGTGGCTGGCCCAGAACTCAGAGAGATCGGCGAAGGCGGTGCGGCTGCCGCCCATGCCGTGGGAGAAGATGATGAGGGGGAAGGCAGAGTCGGCGGGCTGGGCTTGGTTGACCGGATTGCGAATGGGGAAGCGGATCGTGGACTCAAGGTCCTTCTTGCGGGCTTCGTCGCGGAAGACGTGGCGGTCGATGGTCGCGACTTGGAAGGGGCCCTTGGTGGCTTGCCAGCGAGAAGCCGTAGCCGTCGGACTTGCGGGCGGCGGGGTGTCCTGGGCGTTTGCCGCTGGGCAACTCAACCAGCACCACAAAAACAAGGAGAGCAGTTGGCAAGATCGTGCGAGCGTGCTGATGCGAGACATGGGCTTGCTCCTCGTGGACGTGGCTGATGTTCGTTTGGCGGAACGAGGGTTCGCGTGGGCGATTGCGAGCGACGGTGTCTGTTTCGGCACTTTCGCGGCGTTATGGACGCTTTACGGCCCCGTCGCTGACGCTTCGGGTTCGTACAATCCCACATGTCCGACTTTCAACCCGTTCCTACCAGCCCCAAGTTTGACCCCAGCGCGGCCCACCATATGAAGCCACGGGTGCGGCCTGTGCGGGTGTTTCCGGCGCAGTATGGGGGCAACCAGCTCATGGGCATCGCCGATGCTCGCCAGATCAGCGAGAAGGTGGTTTTGACCAGCCCGGCGGCGCAGCTGGTGCTGCCGCTGATGGACGGCACGAAGGACGTGGAGATGATCGTGAAGGAAGTCGGGCACGGCCTGACGCGGCCGATCCTTGATCAACTGGTCGCACAGTTGGACGACGCGGGGTTGCTGCATGGGCCGACGTTTGATGCGCTGCAGGCGCAGCTGCACGCGGACTTTGACGCGAGCCCGACGCTGCCGCCCGCGAGCACGGCGGCGTTTGCCGACGCGCTGGGCGCGAACGCGGCGGGGGGCGAAGAGGCGTGGAAGGCCAAGAGCGAGAGTGAGCAGCGCGAACTGGGTGCGAGCAAGCTGCGCGAGGCCTTTGATGAATGGATCAACGCGGCGCTCAAGGACGTCGAAAAGCCGAGCTTGGATGCCTTGCCGCGGGCGATTGTGGTGCCGCATCTTGACTATCCGCGCGGGTGGGTCAACTACGCGAGCGCGTGGGGGCGGCTGCGCGTGACGGATCGGCCCGATCGCGTGATCATTCTGGGCACGAACCACTTTGGCGAAGCGACGGGGATTTGCGGATGCGACAAGGGGTATGAGACGCCCCTGGGCGTGTGCGAGGTGGATCAACAACTGCTCGCGAAGCTGCGCGAGCGATTGGGCAACGACAACGCGACGCGCTTGTTCGCGAATCGGTTTGATCACGAGCGCGAGCACTCGATTGAGTTGCAGGTGCCGTGGATTCAGCACGTCTTGGGCAAGGACGACTCGGGCAAGTTCCCGAAGGTGTTCGGCGTACTGATCCACGATCCGACGGTCAACAACGGCGAGAGCTACGACGGCAACGGGCTTGCGCTCGCGCCGTTCCTGGATGCGCTGCGCGAGACGATCAAGGGCTTGCCCGGCAAGACGCTGGTCGTGTCGAGCGCGGACCTGTCGCACGTGGGGCCGCAGTTTGGCGACCAAGTCGCGCTCGCGGGCAACGACGAGCAGGCGACGCAGGCCCGAAACAACGTCTTCCGCCACGATCAGGAGATGCTCAAGATCCTGATCGAACGCAAGCCCGATGAACTGATCGCGGCGATGAGTTGGCAGGCCAATCCGACGCGCTGGTGCTCGATCGGAAACATGGTCGCGGCGATGAAGCTGGTGGACCCGTCGAAGGTCGATGTCTTCAACTTCGCCGGCGCGATGGATGAGCAGGGCTCGGCGCTGGTAACGAGCGTCAGCATGGCGATGGCGTAAGCGGGAGAAAAGGGAGAAACGAGAAGAGGCTTGGTGGGCGAAACTGCTCCGCCGTATTCGCGACTCTTTTCTCACTTTTCTCAGTTCTCCGCTCTCTCTTGGCCTGCTTGCCTACTTCAACACGAGCAAAGTGGCACCCGCGAGGGCGATCCACAGGATGGTCGCGTGCAGCAATGCGGGCAGCCCGGCTTCCTTGAGGGCGGCGCGAGAGACGCCCGTGCCGATGAGGAAGAGTGCGAGTTGGAAGGCGCAGCCGGAGGCGAGCTTCACTTCGTCGGCGGCGTCCGCGAGCGCGGGCACGAGCGTGCGCAGCAGGCACGCGGCGACGAACCAGACGATGAACCACGGCATGATCGAGGCGAAGCGCTGCCACGCAGAAGGTGGCTTGGGCGAAGCCGCGGAGCCCGCTGCGGCCGGGACCTCGTCGGCTCGGCGCCGGCTCCACCACCACGCGGCGACGAGCGCGATGGGCGCGATCCAGATGACGCGCGTGAGCTTCACGACGTTGGCGGTGTCCAGCGCCGCTTCGGTGATGGCGACGTCGCCCGTGGCGCCCGGCGCGTGATAGTCCTTGGCGACGGCGTTGACAGAAGCCATGTCGTGGATGGCGACGCCGGCCCAACTGCCAAAGTCGTTGGCGGAGAGACCCGCCTTGTGGCCCACGACGGGGAGGACGAAGACGCCGATGGCGTTGAGTACAAAGACCACGGCGGTGGCGATGGCCATGTCGCTGCTTTTGGCGCGGATGGCCGAGCCCACAGCAGCGATGGCGGAGCCGCCGCAGATTGCGGTGCCGGAACTGATGAGGGCGCCCAAGTCACGCGGAAGTTTGAAGAGTCGGGTGAGCAACGCGCCCAACGCGAGCGCGCCAAAGATCGTGCTGACGGCGAGCAGGAAGCCGTCGATGGCTTCGCCCAGCAACTGGTGGATGTCGATGCGCAGGCCCAGCGACACGATTGCGGCCTGGATCAGCCACCGCGAGAGAGTCTTGGACTGCTTGGGCCACACCGCGAGATTGGCGAGGCCGAGGACGATGCCCAGCGCGAGCGTCCACGCAGCGAGGGAGGGGATGGGCCACGGCACAGCGCACGCGAGCGCGAGCACAACGAAGATCGCAGCTTTCGGCGTGATGGGTGCGCCCTGCTTTGGGGATGGCGAAATAGGATCGGGCAAGCGGGAGCGTAGAAGCCGGACACGACGCACACACGCGAGGTTCTGCTACCGTTCCAGATGCAGTTTCCCAAGCCATCGGCATACGCAGCACACTGGGCGCACGACCCAAGCGTGGTCTATCTCAATCATGGGTCGTTTGGAGGAACGCCTCGGGTCGTGATGGAGGCACAGCGGGCGTGGCGTGATCGGATGGAGCGGGAACTCGTGCGGTGGTTTGTCGAGGAGCACTGGCAGGCGATAGATCAGGCCCGGCGGGCGCTGGGGGTATTTTTGAACTGCCCGTGGGACAGCATCGCGCCGATTCCCAACGCGACGCAGGCAGTGGCAACAGTCTTCGCGAACACGCGACTGTCACCTGGCGATGAGGTGCTGATCACGAGCCACGAGTATCCGGCGTGCCAAAACAACGCGCGGTGGTGGGTCAGCAAGCAAGGCGCGAGCGTGGTGGTGGCGGACATTCCATTTCCGATTCGGTCGGCGGGCGAGGTGACGGAGGCGATTCTGGCGAAAGTGACGGCGCGCACGAAGCTGGCGATGCTGAGCCACGTCACGAGCAGCAGCGGGCTGGTGCTGCCGGTCGAGGAGATCGTGCCCGCGCTGGAGAAGCGGGGCGTGCGGACGCTGATTGATGGGGCGCACGCGCCGGGGATGGTGCCGGTGGATCTTGGAGCGCTGGGCGCGAGTTACTACACGGCGAACTGCCACAAGTGGATCTGTTCGCCCAAGGGCAGCGCGTTTCTGTACGTTCGACCGGAGTTGCAGGAGGGATTCCGGCCGCTCGCACTCAGCAACGACGCGGAGAAGCCCAAGGCGGGGCGGGCCCAGTTTCTCACAGAGTTTGAGTACGTGGGCACCAACGACATGACGGCGTTCTACGCGATTCCTGACGCGATCCGCGTGATGGGCGGGATGGTCGCGGGTCGCGACGGCGCTTCGGGATGGACTTCGCTCATGCGGCACAATCGCGAGTTGTGCCTGAAGGGGCGGGACATCATCTGCAAGCGGCTGGGCATCGAACCGCCCGCGCCCGATGGGATGATCGGATCGATTTGCACGATGGTGCTACCGCCGCATCCGTCCGCGCTGCGCGAGCGGCTGGCCCAGCGGCCCACGAAGTATCACGATGCGTTGTGGGATGTGCTGCTGGAGAAGTGGCGGATTCAGGTGCCGATCTGGACGGTGGCGAAGACGGGGCATCGGACGTGCCGGATTTCGGCGCAGGTGTACAACTCGGTGGAGCAGTATGAGTACCTGGCGGAGGCCCTGGCCGTCGAACTGGAGGCGGAACGCGGGCTTTAGTGCATTTACCCCGGCCGTTGAGGTCCGGTAGTTGCATGATTGCCCTTGACCGGTCGGGTACCATTTCGCTGCTGCTGCACAGCTAGTTTGATGTGCTGCTTTTTCGTCTTTTCGCTTTGCTGATTTGGAGCCTCCCGTGCCCCTCCTCGCCCACCACAGCCGCACTGCCACCGAGTTTCCCAAGCTTGCGGAGCTGATCGCGTATTTGGACGGCTTGCAGGGACGGGCCGACCTCGCGACCTTGCGCGACATTCTCACGCGCCTGGACATCTCGCGCGAGGACATTCTCCCCGCGTGCGTCTTCGGACAGAAGGGCTATCGCCGCAACACGATCTGTCGCAGCGATTGGTATGAACTGCTCGCCAACTGCTGGCACAGCGGACACTGCACGCCCATCCACGATCATCGCGGCGTGAGCTGCGCGTTTAAGGTGATCGAGGGCGTGGGCACCGAGATCCGCTTCAAGCTGACGGACAGCGGGCTGATCTGTCCGGTCGAAACCGTCACGATGAAGCCGGGCTATGTCTGCTCGGCGGACGAGCCGGACATTCATGAGGTCGCGAACATGCAGGGACCGACGCAGGACCTGATCACGCTGCACATCTACTCGCCGCCCATCACCAAGATGCACACGTACCAGTACGGCGAGGCGAGCACGGCTGAGTGCGGCGATTGCTACGAGAAGTGCTGATCGCGATCGCTTCCATCAGGTTCGCTCGGGCTTCTACGCTTGCTGCGTGAGCGCTCCCGCGAACACTCCCACTCCTCCCAGGCCCCTGCGCCTGCTGATCGTGCTGCCCAGTTGGGTGGGCGATGTGGTGATGGCTACGCCCGTGCTGCGGCGGATTCGCAGCGCTCTGCCGGGAGCGTTCATCGGCGGGCTGTGCCGCCCGGGCATCGACCAACTGCTTGCGGGAAGCGACCTGCTCGACGAACTGCACGTCGAACGGGCCAGCGGCGTGATGGGCCCAAAGTTCGTCGCGGCGAAGATTCGGCCGAGGCGGTATGACACAGCGCTGCTGCTCACCAACTCGTTCTCGACCGCGCTCACAGTGCGGATCGCCGGGATTCCCAGGCGGATCGGGTATGACCGGGATTCGCGCGGGATTCTGCTCACGGATCGGCTTGCCGCGCCGACGCGGGAGATTGGGTCGGGCGGCGCGACCAGCCTGCTCGCGCACGCATTCACGCGTGCGAAGTTTGATCTGATCCCGGCGTGCACGTACTACTGGCGCGCGGCGGACGCGCTGCTGGGCGAAGACTCGGTGATTCCCGATCCCTTCGCGTGGCCCGTGCCCGCGAGCGATCGAGGCAAGCCCGTGTGCATGGAGCTCGCGACCACGCCAGCGGAAGAGGCCGAGGCGGATCGGATTTTGTCGTCACTTGGTGGCGTGGGGGGCGCGGGAGGCACGGGCGGCGCGACGCGGTTTGTGGTGCTGAATCCGGGCGGCAACAACGAGGCCAAGCGCTGGCCCGCAGAACGATTCGGGGCGTTGGCGGCGTGGCTGGCTGGGGGCGGCGCGGGGCAACAGTTTGGAATCGCGATCAACGGGTCGCCAGGCGAGCGAGAGTTGTGCGCACGGATCGCGTCGGTGTCGGGCGTGCCCGCGCTAATCCTGCCCGATCACGGCATCACGCTTGGTGCGCTCAAGGCGGTCGTCAGGCGGGCGGCGCTCATGGTGACGAATGACACCGGCCCGCGCCACATCGCGGCGGCGTTTGGCGTGCCGGTGGTGAGCTTGTTTGGACCCACGGACCATCGCTGGACAGTGATTCCGACAAAGCCCGGCTCGCGCGAGGCGGTGGTGGTCGCGGACCCAACGCTGGAGGCGGGGCAACTCGCCAACGACCACCCGGAACGATGCCGGATTGATCGGATTGATGAGGAACGTGTGCGGCGTGCGGTCCAGGAGGTCCTGCGATGAGGCTAGCGAGGCGACAGAGAGGTTTGTGGGCGAGCGGGTTGTCGCTCGGATTGGTCGTTATGTCTGTGGGCGGCTGCGGCCTGCGATATGGCGGGTCGTCGCAGGACAAGGTGTTGGCGGACTTGCGCGGGCAGAATGCCGCGCTGCGGGAGCGGGTTGCGGGGTTGGAACGCGAGCGGGATGAACTCGTGGTCAAGTTGGAATCGCAGGCCGCGAGCGCAGCGGGAACAGCAACGAGTTCGGGCACGGATGCGGAGCTTGCAGCGCAAGTCGCCGCGGCGATGCCGGCGGTGGTGGGCGTGGAGATCGATGGGTTGTCGGGGCTCAATCCGCGCGATGGGCGGAAGGTGATCGTGTATGTGCTGCCGCGGGATGGGCGGGGGCGGTTCACGCAGGTGGTGGGAAAGCTCGCGGTGCGGGTATTGGTGCGCGAGGGCGCGCCGGGAAGCGGCTCGACACCCGAGCGCGAAGTTGGCAAGGTGGAACTGTCGCCGGCCCAACTGCGTGACGCGTATCGGAGCGGGTTTGCCGGGACCAACTACATGGTCGAAGTCGACATAGGCGCGGCGGGGCACAGCGTCGGCAATGCGACGCTGGTGATGCGGGCGGAACTGACGGACTTGGTTACGGGCAGGACGCACGAGGCGGTACGGGAGCGGGCGGCTATCCGTTGAATCCAATTCAGTCCTCCCGAACGTATCAACCCCCATGCGTCCCCTGGTGTGGTTTCGTTCGGACTTGCGAACCCTTGATAACGCTGCGCTGTCGCATGCTGCTCGCGCCGCCGACGCGGGGGCGTTCGCCCTGTTCGTAATCTCGCCTGGCGAGTGGCGCGAGCACGACTATGCGCCGGCGAAAGTGGACCTGATCCTGCGCACGCTGCGTGAACTTTCGGCGTCGCTGGCCAAATACAACATCCCGCTGCTGATCCGCACTGCGCCGCTCGCGAAGGACGTTCCCATGGTGGTGACGACCGTGATGCGCGAGCACGCCTGCGACGCGCTCTTTTTCAACAAGGAGTATGAAGTCAACGAGGCCCGGCGTGACGCGCGAGTTGCGGCGTTGTGCAAGCAGCAGGGGTGGTCCGTCACGGCTTGCACCGACCAATCAATTCTTGAGCCGGGCGACGTGCTGACGGGCGAGGGGCGTCCCTTCACGGTCTTCACGCCCTTCAAGAAGGCTGCGTACCGCGTGATCGAATCGCGAGGCGGCGTGCGCGAGTGGCCGCTTCCGAAGAAGCAGCATGCCATGCTCGCGCAGCCGGACCTGGTGCCCGGCGCCGTCGCGGGGTTCGCGTCGCGTGTCGATCCCGCCCACTGGCCCGCCGGGGAGCGCGACGCGCTCGCCCAGATGCGCCACTTCATCGAGAAGACGATCACGCGGTATAAGGACGAGCGCGACTTTCCGGGCCAGCGCGGCACGAGCATGCTCTCGCCGTACCTCGCCATCGGAGCGATCTCGCCTCGCCAGTGCGTGGTCGCCGCGGTGCAGGCCAACGCCGCGTTCATGCGCGAGAAGGATTCGCCGCTGGATTCCGGCAATCCGGGCATCTCGCACTGGATCAGCGAGGTGTTGTGGCGCGATTTATACATACACATCACGCACAGTTTCCCGCGCGTCTGCAAGGGCCGGGCGTTTCAGCCTGCGACCGAGCGCATCGAGTGGAACGACAATCCCCAGCACTTTGAAGCGTGGAAGCAGGGCAAGACAGGCGTCCCCATCGTCGACGCGGGGATGCGGCAACTGCTCGAGATCGGCTGGATGCACAATCGCGTGCGCATGGTCGTGGCGATGTACCTGACCAAGAACCTGTTCCTCGACTGGCGCCTGGGCGAGAAGTGGTTCATGCAGAACCTGGTCGACGGGTTCCTCGCGAGCAACAACGGCGGCTGGCAGTGGAGCGCGAGCACGGGGACCGACGCCGCGCCGTACTTCCGCGTCTTCAATCCCATCAGCCAGAGCCAGAAGTTTGATCCGCAGGGCGAGTACATCCGCACGTACGTTCCGGAACTGCGCGACATCGAGGGCGACGCGATCCACGAGCCGTGGACGCTGCCTGGGCTGCTGCGTTCGCGAATCGACTATCCCGAGCCGCTGGTGAACCTGTCAGCGTCACGCTCGCGGGCGATTGAGGCGTTTCGCGAACTGAAGTCGGGGGTGTGAGCGGACCACGACAGCTCACGAACACAGAGGAAAACAGAGAAGAAAAGCAAGGAGGAAGACTGAGGGAAGCGGGTGAAGCGATTTACTGTCGTCGTGGCTCCCACGACGAGCATCGCTTCCGTCCCAACGCAATCTCAGTATTCCTCTGCCCTCTCTCTGTCTTCCTCTGCGTTCGTGAGCATCCGCGCCGTAGCGCATGATCGAACTCACGCCGCGAGGCTCTCGCTCACGCTCGCAGGGGTCATGCCCGCCATCGGGTAGTGCTCGCACAGCGCCTCGCCCAGCGCGGTCGGCTGGCAGATCAGGAACTGCACCTGGTGCCCGAGGCGCCAGCCCGTGAAGCGCAGCGCGCGCACCAAACCCTCCTGCGTCGTGCACGCGACCAGGTTCGGCCCCTGAAACTCCAAGGGCAGCACGCGGAACTGCCATGCCTGCCGGCGGTTGATCACTTCGAGGGCGCGAGGCTGAACGTTGTACGTCCGCGGATCAACGAGCGGCGCGATCGCGGCGTACTGCTCAGCCCATGCCTTCTCAACGGCGTTAGGCGACACACCAAACATCTCCTCCGCGAGCACGCCAAACGGCCCGCCCCGATCCTTTTGTGCCGCGAGCACCAAGTCCCGCTGCTCATACGTCAGGACGCCGTGTTTCACCAGGAGGTCGCCCAAGTACAACTGTCGCATCGCCACGCTCCTTGCAATCGCCTGGCGATCACCGCCTGGCGTTGGTGGTGGCATCGGAACACCGGTTCGCGTGCGTCACTGGTTGGTGCGATTTCAGCCGCGATGCGCGCCGAGCGTGGCGGCCATGCGAGTCTCATGGATTCCGCGCCTCGTGCGGATCGCAACGGACGGGGCCTCGCGTCACAAGAAAATTCTGGCCAACTGGCTTGCACGTGGGCGACTCGGTTCGTATGGCCTGCCCCCACGAAACACGCCCGTCAAGGAGCGCCGACCACCACAGACTCTCGACGTCACGGCAACACCGGTTCGCAACTGCCCGAGCCGCCCGGGATCGTGTTGACGTGTGTCATGAATCCAGCGTGAAACTCGCATGCCAGTTGCGTGCGAAGCTCCCTGAGGGTCGCGTTTCGTGCGTTGCGTTGCCGCGACTACGCGGGTTCGATCATGACCCGCACCCCGCGAGCAAGGAACTGATCCTGATACAGCTCCGCCCGCTCCCGGTGCGTCACCAGCACGATGGCAATCCCCGCCATTTGGGCTTCAAAAGCCGCTTCCAAGGCTCGTTCTTTGTCCAGCCCGCCAACCTCGATCAGGGCTCGAACGACCTGCAGCATGTCATCCCCGCTCGCGCCGCGCAACACCACGTTGCAACGCGGCAGCGCGCTCCCGCTCGATGGTTCCTGGTGCTTGGGCCCAGCCTGCCCGCCGGGCGGCGGGTCGCCACCGACCGATCCTTCAGACGCCCCCGTCGACTTGCGCAGTTCATCGGACACGCATCAACTCCATGCATTCGCCTGCCGCGAACCGGAGATTGTTCCTCACAGGCCCGGGAAAGTCCCCAAGAAGCCCCTAATCCTCGCGCGATTCGAATAAATCGTTGTTTCTGATGGGGTTGCGCCGATTCTTTGGAACGTTGACGTCGTCCGCAAACGCTTGAGTGCTTCCCAGAGTGTCATTGATTCTCGGACAGGCCCGATTCGCCCGATCATTCCCACCAGCCCATGAGTTTCAGCTTCAACCCCTCCCCCCATCCGTCCCCATCCTCCAAGCCGCCCGCGCCGGTGCCGCACGTGGTGATCGTCACCGGCTCGCACCTCGCCGCCGAGTTGTGTGATCGCCCGCAAGCCTATCGCCTGCGCGAGCGGATCGTGACTCGGCTTCGCGACGAGGAGATGGACCGGCCCGAACTGCGCGTGGTCGTTTGCTCTGACGTCTGGTACTTGAATCAGGACCACCTCCGCACCCTCCCGACCATCAGCGTCGGCGGCCCCGCCGTCTCCGCGCTCGCGGCGTACCTCGCGGACCGGCTTCCCAGCGTCTTTGCGGTCGATGGTGTGATGATCGTGCAGATGGACGAGAATGCGGGCATCCCGATGGCGAGCATCTGGGGCATCGACGCACCGAGCACGGCCAGCGCGGTGGACACGTTTCTCGATAAGTTTCTGGATCAGTTCCTGGACGCCGCTGCCGCGCCGCAGTGAAGGCGGCTCACGCTTCGCGAACACGCGCGAACTCGATGCTCGGGCGGACTTAGAAGCACGGACCTTCGGAGAAGACGCTCAGGAAGACTTCGATATCGGTGGTGTCAAAGATCGAGCCGTCGTTGTTGAAGTCGACGTCGTTGCAGGACGCGCCGGCGGGGACGCAGGGGCCCTCGCTGAAGCGGCTTAGGAACGCGGTGATGTCGATGGGGTCGAACCGCGCTCCGTCGTTGTTGAAGTCGATGCTGTCGCAGACCCGGCCTGGAACAGGATTCAGGAAGACAGCGCGGGTCACGGGCGTGCCGCTCGGCAGCGTGAACCTCGCCATCGCGGTGATCTGTCCGGCTTCGTTGATGTCGGTGGCTTCGATGATCTGATGGCCCTGCAGGTTGTTGACCTGATTGGTGAGATCGATCATGCCGAAAGCACCAGTCCAAAGGAAGCCGCGATCGTTGCTCCTGCCGACGACGGCGCCGGCGTTGTTGATGGCGTTGGCGACGGACTGATGATTCGGCGCGAGAGCGCCGATGCTGACGGGCGTGGTGCTGCCGGGCTGCCAGATCACGGCGCGGGTGGGCAATGGGAAGCTGTAGCCGACGATGACGCCCGAGTTATTGATGTCGTGCGCCGCGGAGCCGCCCACGAGGCCGTTGGGCAGCGTGTTGAGGTTGGTGACGGTGCCGTTGGTGTTCCAGCGGACGGCCCGACGATCGGCGCCGACGAAGGCCTGGCCGACGATGACATTGCTGTCGTTGATGCCGAAGGCGGCGTTGCCCTGATCCGCGCCGTTGAGCTGCGCGAGCGCGGTTTCGCCCTGCGTCTGGCTGTAGGCGTAGGCGTTGTAGCGGTTGTACGGATTCAGGGCGGATTCGCCCGCGACCCGCCCGCCCACGTTGATGCCGCCGACATAACCGATGCCATCGTTGCTGGGCGAAAGCGTGCCCACGAGGATCGGCTCGCTGGTGGGCGTGGGCCAGTAGGCGACTTGGTTCACAGGGCCACAGCAGGGCACGTTGCGCAGGTGCAGGCCAGCGATCTGGTTGTTCTCGTTGATGCGTACGCCCGCGACGGGGATGTTCGCGGGGCCAGGATCGGGCAGACCGGGCAGGAACGAGAGCGTCCCGCCGCTCGCGTTGGGCGTCCAGATGAACGCGCGGTTGGTGTTCCACTCGCCCACGACGACGCCGTTGTTGTTCAGGCCCAACGCCTTGCCTTGCTTGTTGGGGTTGTTGGCGTCGTTGAACGTCGCACCGATCACGGTCATGTTGTACCGCGGCGCCTGAGCCAGCGCGGCGGTCGCGAACGTGATCGCGATGAAGGACGAAAGGACGGCGGATCTGCTTGCAGCCATGCAATGAACTCCTCGCGACGGCCCTTTGGGTTGGCCGACGGATTCGTGGTCTTGCGACCAACTCCGGTACATCTGCCTTGCAGCAGACTCGGATCAGGAGGCGCGAACCTGGGTTCGCGATACGTCCCGATGACTCGAACGCCTGCGTCGCTCGCCGGCTTCGCCCTCATGCGCGAGAACGGCGGCAGGCTCCGCGGGCAACTCGCTTTCGTGGGCAAAACTTACCGGGACGTGACCGCGGCGTCAATAGAAAAATCAGATACTGCGGCAAACTGGGCAAGATTCTGAGGTTCGCAAGAGCACTGCAAACGCCCGCAGAGGGGATGGTCGCAGTGTGAATATGGGGTATTTGCTATGGCGCCTTCTCGCTGGCTACGGCCTATTGCCTCATCCGTTGAATGACGCCGGTCGTGCTCTTGCCCTCGACAAGGCTCACCAGCTCGACGCGCCCGCCGTGCTGCTCGACGATGTCGGCGCCGACGACGCGGTCCTTGGTGTAGTCGGCACCCTTGACAAGCACGTCGGGCTTGAGGGCTGCGATCAGGTCCAGCGGCGTGTCGTTGCCCTGGCTGTCCTTGCCAAAGAGCACGACGGCGTCGACGCTGGCGAGGGCGCCGAGCACGCGGGCGCGGTCGGACTCGTTGTTGATGGGGCGCGACGGGCCCTTGAGGCGCTTGACGCTTTCGTCGCTGTTGAGGCCCACGACGAGGTAGTCGCCCAGTGCCGCGGCTTGTTCGAGCAGTGTGACGTGGCCGCTGTGCAGAACGTCGAAACAGCCGTTGGTAAAGACGACGCTCTTCTTGCGGCGCTTCTGGTCGGCGACTTCGGCGAGCAGCGAATCCAGCGAGCGGAGCTTGCCGGCTTGTTGTGCTCCGGCCTGTCGCAGGATGCTGTCGCGGACTTGCTCGAAGGGGATGGGTTGGACGCCGAAGACTTCAACTTCGAGGCCGGCTGCGGTGTTGGCTACGCGGACGGAGTCCTCCCAGGAACAGCGATTGGCGCGAGCCGCGGCGAGGCCGGCGAGGAACATGTCGCCCGCGCCGGAGACGTCGTAGACCTCGCGGGCCTGCGTGGGAATGCTGTGGGCAACACCATCGTGGCCCAGAAGCAACGCTCCGTGGCGGTCGAGCGTGAGGACGACGCATTCGAGCTCGAGATCACGAAGCAACTTGCCCGCGAGGGCGGCGTTGTGGGCCTGGTCGTTGTCCTTGTGCGTGCGCAGGCCCGTGGCTTGCTCGGCTTCGCTGCGGTTGGGCGTGATGGTGGTCGCGCCGCGATACTTGAGAGACTCGGCGTGCGCGAGCCGGGCGGGATCGACGAAGACGGGCTTGCCGGCGCGTTTGGCGCGATCGATCACAGCCTGACACAGCCGCTCGCTGCAGACGCCCTTGGCGTAGTCCTCGATGATGACCACGTCCGCAGCGGGCAGTTCGCGCTCAAAGACTTCGAGCAGCTTCTTCTCGACACTCGCGGCGACCGGCTCGCGGGATTCCTCGTCAACACGGAACATCTTCTGCGGATGGCGCGATTGGGCCAGACCGATCAGGTTCTGCTTGAGCGTGGTCGGCCGGGCCGGGTCTTCGATCAGGCCGCGTGCGTCGACGCCTTCCTTCGCGAGCGCGTTTCGGAGTTTCTCGCCCGTGGCGTCGGCGCCGGTCACGCCCAGAGCGATGACGTGGCCACGGAGCGCGGCGAGGTCCATGCAGACGTTCGCCGCGCCGCCTGGGCGGAGGTCTCGCTTGCGGACGAGAAGCACGGGCACGGGCGCGTCGGGAGAGAGCCGCTCGGCGTCGCCATAGACGAGTTCGTCGAGGATGAAGTCGCCCAGGACGATGGCGCGAAAGGGCTTCCAGGCGGCTAGGGAGGCGAGCAGGTGCTCCATGGCGGATAGTAAGGGAGTGCGAAAGTGCGAGGGTGCGAAAGCGATACGGCGATACAAGCGCGGACGGACTTGAACGGTTGTTCTCTTTGTGTCCCTGTTCTTCGGGCTCATCCAAACATCCGCGGTACTCGAACCCCCTCCGCATGTTCAAAGAACGTCTCCTTGAAACCGAGCTTTGGGTCCCGCGGACGCCCGCGCAGGTGTTTCCGTTCTTCGCGGACGCGGCGAATCTGAATGTGCTCACGCCCGCGTGGCTGGACTTTCGGATCTTGACGCCTCTGCCGATTGAGATGAAGCAGGGCGCGCTGATCGACTACAGGATTGGGCTCAAGGGTGTGCCGATGCGATGGCGGACGCTGATCTCGCGGTGGGAGCCGCCGCACGCGTTCGTGGATGAGCAGATCAAGGGACCGTACCTGCTGTGGCATCACACCCACGAGTTTCGCGAGCAATCTCAAGGCGGAGTTGCCGGCACGCTGTGCGTGGACCGGGTGCGATACAAGCACACGGGTGGGCCGATCGCGGAGGCGTTGCTGGTCCGGCGAGACTTGGAGCGGATCTTCGCGCATCGGCGGGAGAAGATGATGGAGTTGTTTGGGAAACCCGGATGAACGGGGATAGGTGCCATGCGCAGTTCGACTTCAGCACAGAGACACAGAGATCAGGAGACAGAGGAGAGAAGCCATTGGGTGCGTGGCGGCGACGCGCCTGGCGCAATCCGACTCTCTCTTCTTTCTCTTGATCTCTGTGTCTCTGTGCTGAAAATCAAACCGCGAGCGACTTACTTGATTCCGTAGACCTCGCTTGCCTTCCCACGCAAGTGGCGCAGCAGCGGCGCGGCCTCGAGGGGCTTGCCGGTGATCTTCTTGCACAACTTGCCCGCGCCGTGTTGGCGGCCGTGCTGGTGGATGTTCTTGCGGAGCCATTCGCGCAGCTCGCCCATCTCCCCCTTCGCGATCTTCTTGGGCAGGTCCTTGATGGACGGCGCGGCACCTCGCGCAGGGGTCTTGGCGTTGATCGTCTCCCAGAACTGCGCGGCGTACAGGTTGCCCAGCGTGTACGTCGGGAAGTACCCGATGAGGCCGAAGCTCCAGTGCACGTCCTGCAGGCAGCCCCGCCGGTCATCAGGCACCTTCACGCCCAGATAGTCCTGGTACTTGGCGTTCCACACGCCCGGCAGGTCCTTGGTCTTGAGGTCGCCGGCGAGCAGCGCCCGCTCGATCTCGAAGCGGATCATCACGTGCATGTTGTACGTGCCCTCGTCGGCCTCAACGCGAATCAGGCTGGGCGTCACGGTGTTGGTGGCGCGGAAGAAGTCCTCGACGTCATACTGCTTGAAGGACTTGCCAAACTTCTTCTGGATGATGGGCAGGGCAAACTTCCAGAACTCGCGGCTGCGGCCCACGAAGTTCTCCCACATGCGGCTCTGGCTTTCGTGGATGCCCAGGCTGATGGCGTCCGCGAGGGGCGTGCCGAAGAGCGTGTTGGTGCCCAAAGCCTTGGGCAGGCCCTGTTCGTACAGGCCGTGGCCGCCTTCGTGCATGGTGCCGTAGAGAGCGTCGGTGAACTTCTCGTCGCGATAGCGCGTGGTCAGGCGGGTGTCGCCCGGGGCGATGCCGGAGCAGAAGGGATGCGTGGTGACGTCGAGCCGGCCCGCGTCCAGATCAAAGTGCATCGCCCTGAGCACGATCTGGCCGAATTCGTGCTGGATGGCAGGGTCGACCTTTTCGGTGAGGCAGCGGGTATCAATCTTGACGGGCTTCTTGGCTTTCGCGCCCTTGCTGGCCTTGGTGCCCTTCGTGGCTTGCGCGACTTCGGCGACCAGCGTCGTCAGTTCTTTGCGCAGCGGCGTGAAGATCGAGTCGATCTCGCGGGCGGTGATGTTGGGCTCGTACTCATCGAGCAGCGCGTCGTACAGCTCGCCACCCTTGGGCACGCCGTAGCACTCGGCCTTCCGGCGAGTGAGGGCCATCATCCTGTCGAGCCAAGGCTGGAACATCTTGAAGTCGCTCTTCTGGCGGGCTTCCTTCCAGACGTCTTGGGCTTGGCTGCCGACCTTGGCGAGTTCCTGGACCAGTTCACCGGGCAGTTTGGTCACAAGGTCGTAGTCGCGGCGCATCTCGCGGACGTTCGCGCCGTGGCGCGGGTCGGCCATCAACGATGCGTTGGCTTCGCACGCCGCGATCAGGTTGCCGATCTTCTTGCTGGTCTTGCGCTCGTGGACGATCCCCGCGAGGATCGACGCCTGCTCAGCACGAGCCGCAGAGCCGCCCTTGGGCATGTACGTTTCCTGATCCCAACTCACGAGGGCGGAAACTGAGCCGAGCGTGGCGGCTTCGCGGAGGAGCTTGCAGAGGTCGGTGTACGACTGGGGGTGCGTGGGCATAGGGCGGGACTGTACCGCCCGTAGGAACCAAGGGGCGCAAGGCCCCGGCCCGGAAAACCGCGGATCCTGGATGCACGTCGACTTCTGCCGACGCCTTGCGGCGCTACCGACATGGCCCTTCAGAAAACACGCTCAGGAACGCGTCAACGTCCTGTGGGTCGTATCGCGAGCCGTCGTTGTTGAAGTCGATGGAGTCGCAGACCGCGCCGACGGGCAGGCAGGGGCCCTCGCTGAAGACGCTGAAGAAGGCGTCGATATCGAGGGGATCGAATTCGACGAGATCGTTGTTGAAGTCGATGTCGTTGCATGTGCCGGGGATCTGTGACGTCAGGATCGCTTGCGACTGGTCCGTGAAGACCACCTTGACAGCGAACATGCCGTCTTCAGTCACGAGTTGGCCCGACGGGATGGGCGGGTCGACCGATCCGGAGAAGTTGATGGACAAGATCGTCCGAGTGTCGTTTCCAGCGAGTTGCAGTTGTTGGTTCGGACGAAGCAGAACGCGAACACCGGTCTGCGGCGTCCACGCGAAAAGCCAGACCTGGTTGAGCGCGGCACCCTGCACTTGTGCAGCGAACACGGCATTGCCCGATCCATCCAGGAATATCTGGCCCGCCATTGCGTCCGCGAGGACAAAGCCCGGAAACCCCGGCACGTCCGTACTCGTGCGCATCGCCAATCGCGGCGTGGGTTGATCAAAGGACGCGACAAGCAATGCGCGCCCGCCGGGAATGCCGCCCAGCCCTGCGTAGAACGCGACATGCCCGTTGTTGCCTGCATAAACGCCCGGCGGATAATTGGACGCTGAAAGATCGAGAAAAGTGCTGCCGGGAGAATCGACCACAGGCTCACCTCGCAACGCGACTTTGCGAGTGAGATCGCCCCGGCGGACCCAGACGCCTCGCGTTGCAGGATTGGCAACCCCAGCTTCGAAGATCGCCACTTGGCCGTCGGGAGCGACAGCAAAGCGACTTCCCACAGATTGCACAATCTGGCCAGGCGCAAGGTCGGGCAGCGTTTCACCCGACCGCGCGAACGCGACGAGGTCGCCTTGGCGTGGGCCGGCAACGAGGCCCGACTGCGTGCCCTGAAGGCCCAGCGTGGAACCGAAAATGCCCCGGCCACCGGCCAGCGCCTGCGGATTCTGCTGAATCAGGAGGACTAGGTCAGACGCGCCGATGGTTGATCGCTCGCGAACGAGGAGCGAAGGCGCGTTGCCAGGCTGATTGGGATCACGGATGAAGACCACGTCGTTGTTGGTTGCGGTGATGCCCGGGCCGGTGAGCAGGCCACGGAATGTGATGGTGCCGTCCTGTGCGATGCTGAGGGGAAAGCCGAAGTTCGCAAGGACTGCACCATCGATGCCCGGAGCGGCGTCCATCTCGCGATACCGGAACAACTGCTCGTTGATGCGGCGGCGCTCGATGACCTGATCGTTCGACGGTGTTACTCCCGTGCCCGAAAGCGAGGCCCAAAATGAGATAGCGCCGGTTTCGTCCACGCCCCCATCGATGAAGCTGGCGTACACCACGCCCTGCGCCGCGCCGGGGAGTTGATCTCCTTGCACGACAGAAACTCCGTATTGGCCCGAGCGATAGACGCCCAACACCTCGCGTGGATTGCCCACAGGCAGCGGCAGCGTCTGCGGCTCAAAGCACACGCGTCGGCCCGGGGCGACGTTGCGGAGCGCGAGGGTGCCCCAGTTCGAATTGGGCACCCACGCCGCGGGGCGATTGGACACCGCCACCACATGCCACGTGGGCTGGGCCCAGGCGGGCGAGACCAACAGCCGGTCAAGCCCGCCATGGGCGCCACACAACCCCAAGATCAACGTGGCCGCGGCCACACCAACTCCACACACATTCCCCGAACGGGCGGAACCACCATCCAATAGCTCGGTCCGGCCAGAACCGAGCACGCCATGCATCCCGATACTCATGGCCACCTCCCCTTCATCACAGCAATCCACGGTCACGAGGCGCACCACATGCGTTGCACGCGAACGCATGCGCGATCTGTCCGTGAACCGTGTGGCCATCAACGCCCGACGGAGGATGGCACGAGCACCAATCAGCTTTTCTGCCCTAGATGTGCGAACCAATCGAAGAACCCAGCCAAGAACTGGCAGGGTGTGCGGGCACACTGCCCGCGCCGACACAGAACCAGCCGGCCCAATCTGTACCAGCGTTGCCCCCGGGTCGGTTCCGGGAATATCGCGAGGAAGTCACCGGAATGTGCGGGTTAGCTGGGTGTTCGTGTTGGTTGGTCGCTCCACGGAAGACGTCAGAAGCAGGGCCCTTCGCTAAAGACGCTCAAGAAGGCGTCGACGTCTTGGGGATCGAAGATGGAGCCGTCGTTATTGAAGTCGACATCGTTGCAGGTGGCGAGGGTGGGGATACACGGGCCTTCGCTGAAGACGCTCAGGAACGCGTCAACGTCGGTGGGGTCAAAGAGCGAGCCGTCGTTGTTGAAGTCGACTGGGTCGCAGATGGGGACGGTGACAGTCAGGGTGGCGGTCTGTGTGATAGTGGTGCCGGTGGGCGAGGACGTCCCAGGGCAGATCGACGACACCAAACATTCGTAAGCACCTTGATCTTCCAGCTGCGCGTTACTGATCCGCAGCCACGGCCCCGTCGCGCTCGAAACGATCGAGCCGTGCGGTGTGATGCCATCGGACAGGTTCACCCCGTCGCGGCGCCATTGAAATGCATTGCGGCTGAAAGTTGAGTCGGGCAGAGTATATGACGAACGCAAGGTCAACACGTCGGTCGAAAACCGGGCATCTCTGGTGCGCGAAACTGTCGTGTCCACCGGTTGGCGTTCAATCACAGGCGCGCCCAGGGACAAGCGCCCATATCCGACATGTCCGACTTCGTACTGTGGGTTGTCCCTTGAAATGACGTGCAGCCATCGCCCTTGCGGGTCGGCCACCATGTTGAGAATTTGCGGACTCCCGGCGAGTCTGGACCAGACGTTGGTTGCCGGATCAAGCCGCCAGAGCCCTCCCTGGCTCGACAGCGAGCTGTTGGCATACAGAGCACCATTGGCCGACACAATCACACTGCAACCGCCCGGATGCCCCGCCGACACCGCCCAAGCACCTTGCGCATCAATCCATCGCAGCAGCCCGGTTTGAGGCACTCCGCCCAATTGCAGGTTCGATCCCCCGCCAACAAACAAGTCGTTGCCGTTCGCGCCGATGAAGGTGATGGTTCCCGTGAGGGGAACTGGCGAAACGTTCTCCCAGTCCTGCCCGTTCCAGCGAACCAGCGACTGCATGGGAATCGGTGCCTCGCCTGCCCGTGACATGCTCGTGAAGTTACCGCCCATCAACAACTGCCCCTGATGGACCAGGAACGCTATCGCATCGCTGTTGAAAGCCCTGGGGGGATCTACCGGGCTCAACGCGGTCACATTACTGCCATCAAAGCGGCGAACGATGCCATTTTGCATGAAGATCAGGTCGTCATTCCAGATGATGGCGGCAGAGACCCAACTCGCGAACGCCGGAATGGGATTGACCCACACTCCGTTCTCCAACATGCGAAAGCCCTGATCCGTAGCTTGCACCAACGTGTCACGCCACTTCAGAATGCGCCGGGCCGAGGATGTCGCGTAGCCAGCTCCCACTGGTTCCCAGCCTTGGTCTGTCAGCCGCGCAACGTTCGTTGAAAACTGGGGTGGCGCCGGCCACGAGCGCCACATGAAGTTGGTGCCATCGCCCGGCCCGGTCACCACAACGGTGTCGCCGTCCAACGCGAGATCGAAAAGGCCAAAACCATCGCCCGCCAGCGGCGTGGTCTGCGGACGCCAAGTCTCGCCATTGAAGAACCAAAGCCCGGGAGCATCCCGCATCGCGAGGACGATTTCGCCGTTGTAAACCTCCGAATCGAAGAACGCGGTCGGACCTCCACATCGATTGATGTTGAGCGGGACGGGCACGGGCTCCCACTGTCCGTTCTGGAATCGCGCCATCCTGGGTTCACGAAATTGGCACGACGAGCCGTACGCGTATGTCACGCCGTTCAGTTCGACCAGACCGTGAATATCTCGAAGTTCAAAGATCGGAAAGTTGGCGGAAATGCCCGCGTCTACCCACTCAGTGCCCGTCCACCGACGAATGCCCGATCCAGCAGGATACGTAGCTGGGTCGCCCATGTAGCCCAGGGCGTGCAGCGACCCGTTCCAAACCTGAAACTTCCGCACGTTCAGCGACGAGCTCACACATTGGTTCAGGCCGCGTGCCGATGCCGAGAAAGAGCCCAGCGGGCCTCGCACGATTGCAAGATTGCCAGCATTCTCCAGCATGCCTCCAACAAAGTAATCGCCTCCGAAGGAAGTGACTGAGCAGGAGTTGTAATAGGTGGCCAAAGGAATGGGCACGTTCGTCCATCGGTTTGTCGGCGCATCGAAGGCGGCGAGCACGGATGAGGTGCTACTGATCCGCATGCCCTGCCCCACAGCAAGCAGCCGCTCGCCATCAGAGTGTAAGTCCCAGAGATCATCCACAAACAAAGTGCCTGGCCCATTTGGAAGCATGCTCCACTTGCCGTTGCGAAGCACAGCGACACCTTCCCGAGGTGTAAACACGTTATCGACCCGCATGAAAGAGCCGCCAAGATACAGCTCGCCCTGGTGTGTTTCCATGTCATAAATGCGACACCAGTCAAGAGGGCTAGAACTTTGATGGAAGCGCCCGGGCATGGTGAGAAATCGTGTCCCATCCCAACGGACGACGCGCGCTGTGCCACCAGAGTCCGACACTCCAATCAGCAACTCCTCGGGCAGCGGACCCGGCCCGTCGAGGTCGGCAACGTGCAGATCGGCGACGTCAACCGCTGAACACCCGCGAGCAGGAAACACGCTTGTGTTCTGCAGCCATTGCACGCACTGCCCCGCCGCCCCACCCCCCGAGACCGCGGAGGCCAAACAACCCAGACCGAACCCGCCCAACCGACGCTTCATGAAATGCATGCAATGCTCCCGAAAAAGTCCGCCCAGCATAATGCAGGGACGCTCCCGCGCCAAGTGTGTGTCGCGCGAAATCCGCTGGGCCATCTATACTCGCCGCGAGGCCGCCCGGCAGGCGGTTGTTCCCTGTCCAATAACCGAGAGCACGCCATGACCACCCCCTCCCCCACCATCAATGTCCGCAACGTCCTCGGCCCCGATGCCGACAAACTGCTTGGCTACGAGTCCAAGACGGTGAAGAAGTCCAACCTGCACTTGCCCGGGCCCGATTTCGTCGATCGCGTCTTCGCCAACACCGATCGCAACGTCCCCACGCTCCGCAACTTTCAGACGATCCTCAACACCGGTCGCCTCGCTGGCACGGGCTTCGTGAGCATCCTGCCCGTTGATCAAGGCATCGAGCACAGCGCGGGCGCGAGCTTTGCTCCCAACCCCGAGTACTTCGACCCCGAGAACATCGTGAAGCTCGCCATCGAGGGCGGCTGCAACGCCGTCGCCTCGACGCTGGGCGTGTGCGCGTCGGTCGCCCGCAAGTACGCCCACAAAATCCCCTTCCTCGTCAAGTTCAACCACAACGAGATGCTGACGTATCCCAACGTCTTCAAGCAGTCGTACTTTGGCAGCGTCCGCCAGTGCTACGAGATGGGCGCACTCGCCGTGGGCGCGACGATCTATTTCGGCAACGACAGCGCCCGCGAGGAAATCGCCTACGTCTCGGACATGTTCGAAGAAGCCCACAGCTACGGCATGGTCACCGTGCTCTGGTGCTACACCCGCAACGCCAAGTTCAAGACCTTCCCGGCCCACCTCGCCGGCACGCCCCAGCCCGACAAGGCCGTCGACTTCCACAGCAGCGCCGACCTGAGCGGCCAGGCCAACCACCTCGGCGCCACCATCAAGGCCGACATCATCAAGCAGAAGCTCCCCGTCAACAACGGCGGGTATGCCGCCCTCAACTCCGGCGGCAGCAGCTACGGCAAGTGGGACAAGCGCGTGTACACCCAGCTCTGCGGCAGCGACGAACTCGGCAACGGCGGACACCCCATCGACCTCTGCCGCTACCAGATTCTGAACAACTACATGGGCCGCGTCCCGCTGATCAACAGCGGCGGCGAATCCAAGGGCGAGGGCGACCTGCAAGAAGCCGTGATGACAGCGGTCATCAACAAGCGCGCGGGCGGCATGGGCCTCATCTCAGGCCGCAAGGCGTTCCAGAAGCCGATGAAGGAAGGCGCCGCCCTGCTGCACGCGGTGCAGGATGTGTACTTGGATAAGAGTGTGACGGTGGCTTGAAATAGAGGGCCAAGAACCAACACGCAGAGCCACGAAATCTTCTTGTGACGACCACCCGGCGACCCATCGCCGGGTTTTTTCTTGACGCGAGGCGCCGAAAACGAGCCCCCAGCAACCCAAACACAGCCCTTGCCGCGGGGGGTTTACACCAGTTCAAAGAGAATCACAGGCTGGACTGATCCCCTATCGCGTGATCCCACGCTTGGATGGCACGGCTGGCGCTCCGCCGTCGGCCTTGCAAGGAGATCACCCATGAAGTCCGCAGTCCTCGTCACGCTCGCGTCCATGCTCGCGCTCGGTCTCGCCTCAGAGCGAGGCTGGGCCCAGCCCACCTCGTTCACCTACCAGGGTGAACTCAAGCAAAGCGGCCAGAACGCCACCGGCACGTATGACATGCAGTTCCGCCTCTACGACCTCCCCAACGGCGGCACACAGATCGGTTCCACGCAATGCGCCGACAACGTGAGCGTCGCGGCGGGTCGCTTCACGACCAGCGTTGACTTTGGTCAGCAGTTCGCAACCACCGCAGCGCGATACCTCGAAATCGCAGTGCGAACGGACTCGGGCCAGACGTGTGTGTCGAGCGCGGGGTTCACCCTGCTCTCGCGGCAACTGCTCACCGTCGCGCCTCGCGCCGCCGCCGCGAACGTCGCGAACGCCCTCGCCGCGCCGGATGGTTCGCCGAATCCTGCGGTGTTTGTGGACAACGGGGGGCTGGTGGGCGTGGGCACGACCGCACCAGCGGCGAAGTTCCATGTTGTCGGCGGAGACCTGATGGCAGGGGCCGCAGGGCAGGAGTGGCTTTTCCACACACGCCCCTCCTTCAACGGCGACTTCCTTCACATCACCGACTACGACAACGGCGCGCCACAGTTCCAGCGCGGGCTGGTCGTGCATCCGCTGGGCAGGGTTGGCATCAATACGACTGCCCCGGCCGCGACACTGCATGTTGTCGGCTCGGCTCGGATCGACGGAACGATCACGACTACTCCGGTGACGCGTTACAAGACCATTCACGGCTCGGAGTTCATCCCCGACGTGGTGAGTCGCGATTCCGGCGGCTTCATGTATGCCGACGAAGCAGGCGCGACGGGTTATGGATTCAGCAACCCGTTCTTTGCTCCTGTAGACCTGCCCCACGGCGCGGTCGTGACACAACTTCGCGTATACGCGATCGACGAGCGGCCCACAGATATCTCCGTGACCCTCGGTCGCACCGAACTGGCCACCGGCGGCACCGCCGCGATGGCCACCGTCGGCACCACAGGTTCATCCTCCAGCGTGCAAAGCCCCTTCTGGAACAACATCGTTTGGAGCACCATTCTGAACGACACCCACGCGTACTGGCTCAAGGCCAACCTCGACTCATTCGGCAACGCCCGACACAAGATCATCGGCGTGCGAATCACGTACACAGTGACACAACCCAGCCCATAACGCCCGTCCGCAACCCGGGGCACCACTCAACAACAAGCCAGGAGATCCGCCATGAAGCTCTTCGTTTCAGCCACGTTCGCAGCCACACTCGCACTCGCGACGCATTGGGCCGCCGCCCAATCCACCGCCATCACGTATCAGGGCGAACTCTCGCAGCTTGGCCAGCCCGCGGCAGGTTCGTTTGACCTGCGATTCAAGCTCTTTGACGCCGTCTTGGGTGGCACGCAGGTGGGCTCTTCCGTGTGCGTCGACAACGTAACGGTTGCGGACGGCCGATTCACCGCGGCGGTCGACTTTGGTCAGCAGTTCGCCGCAACCGCGCCGCGATTCCTCGAGATCGACGTTCGTCCGGGCGACGCTGGGACATGCGCGATCACGACGGGTTACACCACGCTGACTTCGCGCCAAGCGCTCACAACCACGCCCCGAGCGGCGGCGGCAAACGTCGCGAACGCGCTCGCCGCGCCGGATGGTGCGCCCAACCAGGCGGTGTTCGTCGACAACGCGGGCAACGTGGGCGTGGGCACGACCGCACCGACGGACCTGCTGGACGTGCGCACCCCATCGGGCGCGTACTTCAAAGTCGACACCGCCAACGGCGACCTCCGCTTGAACGGCGGGTCAGATGGGCACGCGGGCCTGTTCAGCGATGGGCCACTGAGCGGCTCTTTCTCGATCCTCTCCGCCCAAGGCGCTCGCCTGCAATTGAGCAATAACGGCAATGTGGGCATCAGCACCGCTTCACCGCAGGCACGTTTACACGTGGTGGGTGGCGATCTGATGGCGGGCGCCCAAGGCCAGGAATGGCTCTTCCACACCCGTTCGTCGTTCGGCAGTGACTTCCTGCAGATCACGGACTACGACAACGGCACGCCGCAGTTCCAACGCGGCCTCGTCTTGACCCCGCTGGGTCGAGTCGGCATCAACACCACTGCACCCCAGGCCGCGCTACACGTTGCGGGCTCCGCGCGGATCGACGGTGTGCTCACGGTCGGCGCGATCGCGGTCGGCGCGCAGACGCGACACCTCGCGGTGCACGGTTCGGCGTTCCGGCAAGCCAACCCGACCGCAGGCGGCGCGATCTTTGACCAAAGGGGCGTGCGCAGCACGATCGGCTCGGGCGGACAGGACTTCTGGGCGCCAGTCAACCTCCCCAACGGCGCGAACGTAACAGAAGTTCGCATCGCGTTCATCGACAACATCCTGAACCAATCAGCGTTCATCTCCGTGGGCTACGGGCGCAGCGACTTCCAGGGCGGCACACTCGAACTCGCGACCGTCGACTCCTCCCTCTTCAACAACAGCACCGTCGCCCGCGAATGGTCCACCAACATCATCGACTACCCGACCGTGGACAACGCCACGCACTCGTACTGGCTGCGAGCAAGCATCCCAGGCACCTCCAGCGCGGAAGGCCGACTGTTCCACGTGCGGATCACGTACACGGTGACGAGTCCGTTGCCGTGAGGCATGGCGAGTCGCTAAGGCTTGCTTCGCTAATAATGAGGCATGGCGCGTCGAGTCGTATCCCTGGCCGAAGAAGCCCGTCGATGCCGACGGAAAGTCGTTGCCGCGCGCCGAAAGCGGGATTCGGCAGAGCTTGCCGATGCGCTGTCTAGCTTGGCCGATGTTGAACGGAGACGGGGAAATACCACGTACGCACGAAAGCTGGTGCGTGAATCGCTTGCAATCGCTCGGCGTACGGGCGACCGTGGGGAAGAAGCCGCCGCACTTTGTCAACGAGGCCTCATCGAACATCAACAGAACAAGTGGTGCGCGGCAATCAAGTCGCACGAACAAGCCTTGGACATCGATCTTGAGTTGGGCTTTCTTCCTGGCGTCGCTGTGCACCTCAACCATATTGCAGGAGCACTTCAAGACATCGACTTGTTCGACGACGCGGCCGACAAGTACAAGTCCG
>JALHOJ010000058.1 GCA_022843045.1 Phycisphaerales bacterium | reverse complement strand
GGACCTTCGCAAGAAAACTTGATGAGCTCCACGTGTTTCTTCGCCTGCAACCGAGCAATTTCAGTCCCGGTGTGAACGTCGACTTTGGCGCCGTCGAGCCGATGACGTTCAAGATCCACAAGAAGGGAACAAGTTGGGGATCAAATTTTGGACTCACGATCGAAATGAACCCACTCTGGGCTGAATTTACTGATCTTGCGTACAGTCTAGAAAAGATGACAATGAAACAGGTCGAGAGACTTTCGGCATGGAGTTTCGACCATCTCGACACGCATTGGAACGATGAACTAGTGATTGCTCGGCGCATGTGCGATCTTGAAAAGACCCCGGGCATATGGGGCGGAGCGCCGTCCATCGAGGTCTATGAATGGGCAAAAAAGAGGGTCGCGAGAACTGAATGACCTAATTGCTCACTCCACGCAGCGTCAACTCGGCACCAAGCCCAATGTGAACACTGCAGAAGTAGGGGCAACTCGCTGAAGACGCCAGCGACGTGCCCGCCACGTACGATACCGCGTTCCCTTGGCGTGACGACGCCTGCACCCTCGACCACCTCGGCAACTGGATCGGCGGGACGGACACAGCGCCAACCGGGCGACTTTCCACCGGCAATCTCGACAACCATCAGTCCGGCTCGGGCTTCGCATTGGCCGGGATGTATCGAACCGACACGGGGCAATACGCGCCCTGGCCCGCCGCGGCGGGCGTGACCACCGACCCGGCAAATGACTCGCTCGCACTGCGTCACTCCATCAACCAGCAGAACGAAATCGACTCACTCCAGCAGATCCGCGACGGCGCGGCCAGCACAATAACCTTCGCCTACGACCCCTCCGGCAACCTCACCGACGACGGTGTCTATCGATACCAGTACGACGCCTGGGGCCGCCTGCTCAGCGTGCACCTGCGCATCGCGAACGGCGGCTACGGCGCGCTGGTGCGAGCGTTCAACTACGACGGTCTGGGGCGTTTGGTGCGAGCGCAGAGTCCGTATCCCGACATCGGAACGGCTGAAGGCGCCAACCGCATCGAACGCTTCTACTACGACGGCGTCCGCCGCATCCAGGAAGTCGTCATCGACCCCGTCTCGTCGATGGGCGAAGCCCTCATGGGCGCGAGCGGCAGCGCCGCCCAAGCCGCCGCCAACCAAACCCAACAACAAAGCGGCCAATCCAACGCCGCACTCACGCTCGAAGAAGAAGCAACGTCCCTCTCGATCGAAGCCGCTCAGACCAGCGCCCTCACCGGCGGCGGCACCGTCCCAGGCTTGCAAGTCTTCGCCGAACGCGAGTACATCTGGGGCCCCGGCGAAGGCTGGGGCGTCGCAGGCACCGACGAACTGCTGGCCCAGTTCGACCGCACCGGCGCACTCACATTCGCCATCACCGACGCCGGCGGCGACATGGTCGCGCTCGTCGACTCAGGCGGCTCCAGCGGCCGCGCGAGAGTGGTTGGCCAATGGACCTACGACGCCTACGGCAACGTCCTCAGCACAGACCACCTCCACCCCCACGCGTACACTCGCGTCGGCCACAAAGGCCTGATCTTTGACAGACTAGATGTGGGCGTCGCAGATCGAGGCGATGACGGCACTTTCACCGCAGGTCAGTTCGTCGGCCACCCCGGCTGCGACTTTGACACGCCGCGAATCGTGCCGTTCGCACGAGGGTTCTATCACAACCGCAACCGCGTGTACATGCCCGAACTCGGCAGGTTCGCGCAGGCGGATCCGAATGCGAGTGGGCAGACGCTGCTCGATCTGCCGGTGTATCGCGGCCGTGCGTTCACGGCGGGAGCGATCGGCTTTGACGTTCAAGCGCGGTATGCGGATGGAGGGAGTCTGTTTGGGTACATGGGTGGGAATCCATGGCAGCGCAGCGATGAAATGGGCCTGTTCGCCCAGTTGTTTGCGAACGCAGTTGGTGTCGGATTCCGAGCACTTCGTGGCGGCTTGGAATCCATGCTCACGCAGTACGGGACGAACATGGAAGACGACCTCGACTGGGCCATGGACTGGTCCATGTCGGACGACGGCCATACACGAGGGCGCAACGCTTGGGTCGCTGGGTCGTTTAGAGCTGGCGCTGTAGCCGGATTCAAAGATGGCTTGATCGAAGCACTCGATCCGACCGGCGGGTGGCTCTGGGAACAACTGACTGGCGATGGCGACACGCCCGCTATCGCTATGGCGAGTGCTGGCAGATTCCTTCCTCAGATCGCCCGCCAACTGAACATTTTCCGCCGCCACGGCGGAGCAATTCACACCTTCGCGATACAAAAGACGCTCTTTGACAAGATCAGACATTTGGGCGGCGCACGAGCGACGGATATCCGAGTCAACCAAGCGATCGTAGATCCGCGAAACGGGATGCAGCTCTCGACGAGGCGGCCGGATTGGCAGATATTTGACGAAGCGACGAATACGTTCCACATCTGCGAGGTTGCGTATTCGCAGCCAGTGCCAGCAGCGAAGCAGAAGATGAGAGTTATGAAAAGAGAGCTTGAAGTACTCGGATATACAGTGATTGATCACGTCTTTTCTGTCGACGCAACTGGAAACATAATGCCCCAATAAGTATCGGCACATGAAACACACATCACGAATACCTCCGCCGCCATTCAAGTACATTTTCGCATCGTTGTACCTCAAGGAATTCGTGGCGAACCCTACAAAGCAACTGCGACGCGTCACTGACGGGCTATCGGTCGCATTAGATTTGCAACCACATGGCATTTCATACATACACACAGACCATAGCCGCAAAACCAATAGCTTCGAGCTTGACATGAACAATCTTGATTCGTCTTGGACCTCGATGTCTGTGTTGGATGACTTAAGCGGATTCGATGTTGGATATTATCGATTCAGAATAGGAAAAAGCCAAGAAAACTATACTGCTTGCATTAGTCTCGATGACAATAGCGTATACAATAATTGGCATTCAAGTCTCGCTGTTCCAACTCTTCACGTTTCAGTAGCGAGTGACGCGCACGAAACTGATGAGGCGTGCCGCCGTGTCTGCTCGCTCATCGAAAGCACCATGATGGAGTGGGACCGCCACTTCGGCCTCGCTCAGGCATTCTGTGAGTACTCTCATTCCGGCCCGATCCGTTCCGGCTGGCACTACTTCTCTACACAGATGACGACCAGCGACTTCGCAAGGTTTCTTGAAGAGCAACTTTGGAGAACGCCGGATCCGAACCGCATAGCCAAGCTCCGCTGGCTCCGCCCCTGGCACTTTCTGTCTTCGCTTCATCTTGAGGCGTTGGGTGGCGATAAGTTTATTGACGGACTCCGCGAGATCATCGACGAATTTCAAGGATATCGCTCCTTTCAGCTCTCCGATGTCCTCGTGCCATCGCCGCGTGGCGGGGCGCTGCTCAAGATACTCGCATATCCCACTGACAGCTTCGATGCTAACTTCGACGTCCATCGACAGCAGATCGCCAAGTGGGTACACCACCAACTGGTCGAGAAGAAGTTGCTGCTTTGAGTTGTCGTTAACATGGCCGCGATACTGCGATTTGAGCGCACTGTCGCGCGGCCATCACCACCACCACCGCCTTCGCCTACGACCCCTCCGGCAACCTCACCGACGACGACGTCTATCGATACCAGTACGACGCCTGGGGGCGGTTGCTCAGTGTGCATCGTCGGGTAGCGGATGGTGGGTTCGGCGCCTTCATCCGCGGCTTCAACTACGACGGCCTCGGCCGCCTCACTCGCGCCCAGTCTCCCTATCCCGACCCCGACACCTTCGACCCCGAACACCCAGGCGGCTTCAACGGCATCGAACGCTTCTACTACGACGGCGTCCGCCGCATCCAGGAAGTCGTCATCGACCCCGTCTCATCGATGGGCGAAGCCCTGGTGGGCGCAAGCATCAGTACGGCCCCGGCCCCGCAAGTCGCCGAACTAGAGTGCATCGACGGCACCGTCCTCAACGCCGACCACCTCCACCCTAACACGCGCACTCGCATCGACCACAAAGTCCTGATCTCTGGCAGATTGATGTGGGTGTCGCACAGCGAGCGTGAGCCATCAATCTGGCCAGCCTTGAAGCCAGGTTGATGTGCACGTCTCGCAGCATCGTTGCCGTCAACGCCCTCGCAGCACTCTCTTTGAGATTGATCGCACAGCTCGGTTGATGCCACCTGCCTGCCGCCATCGCAGAGCTCAAGAAGCTCAGGCCATGCATGGCGGCACACCCGCACTTCATGCACAACACATCCGGACGCAAGCCGATCAACTGGGGATCGTCGTTGAGGCAGTTCGCGTGGGACAATTGGAATACGCTTGGACTTCGAGCGTCGAGCAGGAGATTCTGATGAAGCGTCCGGCGGTGCCATATTGGTCGATCGGACCAACTTTCTCATCGAGAACTACGTGGCGCGTTAGTGGGGTTGCTCAGTTGGGACCAACTTTCTGGTGCCCAGCTGATGCATACATGGGCGGCGCACCGTTTCCACGCCCGCGGTGGCCGAATGATCCGCCCTTACTCGATTACACTGCTTTGCCCCAAAATTACGAGTTCTGTGTTCCAACGAGCGGTTTGTCGCTGATGATCGCGAGCGAGAACCTTCGATCCTTCTTCGAAACCGAAGCGCCCGGCTCCTTCGAGTACTTCCCAGTCAAACTCGTCGGCCCGCAATCCGAAAAGCTCGGCCCGTACTACGTCTGTCGCTTCCTGCACACCTGGGACTGCCTCCATCCATACTCGTGGGATGAAGATGCGACCGGCCGGTTTGTCCAAATGCCGATCGTCGACGTATCCAAGATTCCTCCCGACGGCAAGATCGGCACCGTCAAGCACTACACCGTCGAGCAGCTATTCCGCGATGACGTGAAACGGGCATTCGTTCGCGCCGGCTTCGTCGGAATCCGTTTCTACCCCACATCCATCGCGAGCGATCCCCAGTCGATGCAGTTCGAACACGTCAACAAACCCCGCGACCCCGAAGGCCCCGGCGGCGGCACCTTGGAGTCCCACAAGCCACCCGCCAACGCCAAGCGCCCACTCTCCAGCCGCGCACGAAAGCCATCAAGCACCCGCAAGCACAAGCCTGAATGACAGCGAGTAACGCCGCTGCGGTCACGCCCGTTTCGACTGGTAAGCGCGGAGGTCGCATGCATGCCTTCGAAGGCGATGCAGGCTGAGTTGTTCCACTCCAATCCCACCCGTCAATCCCCGCACGCCGTTCTTCCCCCCCACTCCTCCCTCCACCGACCCACCACCTCCGCCGCTCCAACAATCCCCCATGCCCGAACCCGGCTCCCAACCCCTCACAATCGCCAACCGCTCCTTCGCAAGCCGCCTCTTCGTCGGCACCGGCAAGTACCAAACCTACGACCTCATGCGTGACAGCCTCGCCGCCAGCGCGTGCGAAGTTGTCACTGTCGCCGTCCGCCGCGAGCGGCTGTACAACGACCAGGGCAAGAGCCTGCTCGAGTTCATCGATACGAAGCGGTACACGATCCTGCCCAACACCGCCGGCTGCTTCTCCGCCAGCGACGCGATCCGCGTCGCGCTGCTGGGCCGCGATCTGCTCGAACAGCTCGACAACCCCGGCGCAAACTGGGTCAAGGTCGAAGTCCTGGGCGACAAGAAGACCCTCCTGCCCGATCCCATGGGCACCGTCGAAGCCACCCGCGAACTCGTCAAGCAAGGTTTCCAAGTCCTCGCCTACACCAGCGACGACCCCATCGCCGCAATTCGCATCAAGGAAGCCGGCGCAGCGAGCGTCATGCCCGCCGGCAGCCCCATCGGCAGCGGCCAAGGCGTCCTCAATCGCAACAACATCCTCCTCTGCCTCGAACTGCTCAAGCAAGGCGACCCGACGTATCCCGTGATCGTCGACGCCGGCGTCGGCAGCGCGAGCGACGTCAGCCAAGCCATGGAACTCGGCGCCGATGGCGTCCTGCTCAACACCGCCATCGCCCACGCCAAAGACCCCGTCATGATGGCCCACGCCATGCGCCACGCCTGCATCGCCGGCCGCCAGAGTTATCTGGCCGGCAGAATCCCCAAGAAGCTCTACGCGACGGCGAGCAGCCCGTGGGAAGGAACCATCTCGTATATCCCGGGGGAATAGACGGTGTGGGGCGACAGCATGCCCAGGGCTTTTGAACGCAGAGGAAAACGGAGACGAGAAGAGAGGAAGACGGAGATTTGTCGGGGTGATGCGCGTGGCGGCGTGAACGAGGTTCGCGGACGAAGACAGCACATCAGGCACGAAAGCATCGCCGCAAGCCTCCCAAACCAACTCCCTCCTCCGTCTTCCTCGCTCCTGCTCTCCGTTTTCCTCTGCGTTCAAGAGCCAGCCAACGCCCGCTCCCCATCGCGAATCCATCTCGACACCGCAACAATCACGCGTCCCGTTCGTTCCGCCCGATGTCCACTAGCTCGCTCACACGGAGGACGCGGCATGCAACTCTCGGCGAACCAACCCAACCAAGACGACGCCAAGGACGCTCCGTCGCCACCCGACGAAGCCCCGCGCGACACCCGTCCCGACGACGACATCTCGCCCTCCCTCGCCGCCATCAACCCCGAACGTTTCGGCTACGCCCAGGCCCGCCACCTCCTCTGGCGCGCCGGCTTCGGCGGCACCGACGCCCAAATCCGAATCCTCGTCGGTTGGGGCCCCGAGAAGTCCGTCGATCACCTGCTGAACTTTGGCGACAAGGCCACGATCCCCACCTTCGAACCCTTGGAGCCCTCACGCTTCCGCGACGACATCATGCGTCCGCCCACCGAAGAGGAACGCCGGGCGTATCGCATGGCCCAGCAGGCCCAGAACGAGGACGAGCTCGCCCGCCTCCGCCAACTCCGCCAGGACCGCGAGCAGGAAGACCGCCGCCAGATCGGCGAAGTCCAGAAGTGGTGGCTCCGCCGGATGATCGAAACCCGCACGCCCCTCGAAGAGAAACTCACCCTATTCTGGCACGGCCACTTCGCCACCAGCTACCGCACCATCGAAAACAGCCAGCACATGCTGCTGCAGAATCAGCTCTTCCGCACCAACGCCGCGGGCAACTTTGGCGAACTGCTCTCCGGCATCATCCGCGATCCCGCGATGCTCGCCTACCTCGACAACAACGACAGCCGCAAGGACCGCCCCAACGAAAACCTCGCCCGCGAGATCATGGAGTTGTTCAGCCTGGGCGTGGGCAACTACTCCGAAGACGACATCAAGCAAGGCGCGCGAGCCCTCACCGGCTACACCTTCGAGTTCAACACCTTCCAGTTCCGCAAGAACAACCACGACAGCGGCAAGAAGACCATCCTGGGCCAATCCGGCACCTGGGACGGCGACGACTTCGTCAAGATCATCCTGAGCAAACGCGCCTGCGCCCACTTCATCGCGCGCCGCCTGTACAACTTCCTCGTCGCCGACGTCCCGCCTGACGAACGAGGCGGCCAGATCGCTGCAAGCGTCGACCCCGCTATCCGCGCCGTGCTGCGCGAACTGGGCGACATGCTCTACGCCCGTAAGTACAACCTCCGCCCCGTTCTCCGCCGCCTGCTCCTCAGCAACCACTTCTACGACGACACGATCATGGCCCAGCAGATCAAGAGCCCCGCCATGCTCGTCGTCGGCGCAGTCCGCAGCCTGCAAACCCCCGTCCGCGACCTCCAACTGCTCAATCAGGCCATGGACATGATGGGCCAGCGCCTCTTCTTCCCTCCCAGCGTCAAAGGCTGGGACGGCGGCCGAACCTGGATCAACACCAGCACCCTCTTCGTCCGCCAGAACGTCCTCGCGTTCCTGCTCAACGGCCAACTCCCCCGAGGCGTTGATGGCCAGGCGAACACCGAGAAGTACGACGCCATGGCCCTCCTCTCCGCCGCCACCGACGCCGGCGTCCAAGCCAAAGAACCAGGCCCCGTCGCCGACCACCTCTTGAAGCTCGCCCTGGGCCGCGCCCCCGCCGCCGGCAGCGACGCCCTCCGCAGCTACTTCGCAGGCGAGGCCAACCAAGTCAACAACAAGACCGTCACCGGAGCCCTGCTGCTCATCACCGCAATGCCGGAGTACCAACTGTGCTGAACGACCCCAACGCATTCTCCCGCCGCGCCCTCCTCCGGCACGGCCTCCTCATGGCCAGCACCAGCCTGCTGCTCCCCTCGTTCCTCGAGCGCAGCGCGTTCGCGATGGCGCACCCCCACCTCTCGTCGATTCCGGGAGTGCCCGACGAACGCATCCTCGTCGTGCTTCAGCTCTCAGGCGGCAACGACGGCCTCAACACCATCATCCCCACCTTCGCTCCCGAGTACTACAAGTCCCGCCCCGCCATCGCCATCCAGGAGCGTGACGCCCTCCGCATCCAACGCTCCGACGGCCTCGCCCTGCACCCCGCCCTCGCGGGCCTCAACGACCTCTACAACGACGGCCTTCTGGGCATCGTCCAAGGCGTCGGCTACCCCAACCCCAACCGCTCCCACTTCAAGAGCATGGACATCTGGCAAACCGCCGACACCTCCGCCACCGGCAACGGCTGGCTGGGCCGATACCTTGACAGCGAATGCTGCGGCTTCGGCAAAGGCGAATCCGGCACTGTCGAAGCCAACGCATCGCAGTCCGCCGGCCCCCCCAGCATCTCCATCGGCCGCAGCGCACCCCTCGCCCTCGACGGCTCCAAGATCAAACCCGTCGCCTTCGAATCCGCGCAGCTCTTCCGCTGGAGCGTCCAGGACTCCGACAAAGACCTTTCCCAGGCCTACGACACGCTCAACCGCCGAGGCATTGACGCCGCCGGGCAGCAACGCGACACCAACGCCGACTTCCTCCTCCGCACCGCCCTCGACGCCCAGGTCTCCAGCGACCTCATCCGCAAAGCCGTCGCCAAGCGCCCCCAGACCGCCTTCCCGCAGAACGAACTGGGCAACCAGCTCGCTATGGTCTCCAGCATGATCGGTGCTGGCCTCAAGACCCGCGTCTACTACGTCAGCCACGGCTCCTTCGACACCCACAGCGGCCAGGGCGGCCCCCACGGCCGCCACGCCCAACTCCTCCGCGCCTTCGCCGACGGCGTCAAAGCCTTCTGGCAGGAGATGAAGGCCCAGGGCAACGACCAACGCGTGCTCATGATGAGCTTCAGCGAATTCGGCCGCCGCGTCGGCCAAAACGCCAGCCAAGGCACCGACCACGGCACCGCCGCCCCCATGTTCCTCATGGGCCCCAACGCCAAGCCAGGCGTGCTCAGCCCCCACCCCAGCCTGCGCGACCTCGAAGACGGCGACCTCAAGTTCAACACCGACTTCCGAGGCGTCTACGCCAGCATCCTCGAAGACTGGCTCAAGGCCGACAGCGACAAAGTCCTCGAAGGCCGCTTCAAGCCGCTCAAGGTCGTCAAGCCGTAACCACCGCCCACGCGCCCGTTGCCATCACGACGCTGCGCCGTCCTGCATGGCGAAGCCCATGCAAGCCAGTAGCCGTGGGTCGCCGCGAAGCGGCACCCACGGATCATCCGCGCGCGAAATCACGCACCGCGCAGCGGTGCAAGTACCCCACGGCTGCAAGACAACCGCCACCCTGTGCGACGGGCATCAACCCCGAATGCCGAACCCCGAATGCCGCGCCTCAGATCCCCTTGCCGCTGCGCGAAATCTCAACCTTCTTCCGCGCCATCGCCACCTGCCGGTCCAGTGCATCCCGCGCCGCACTCGACGAATCTTTGGGCTTGCTCTCCATCAGCTTCTTGAGCTCCGCCTCCGCGTCCGCCGTCGACAGCGTCTCCGCCGCGACCGCCTGCTCCGCGAGGATCGTCAATTCGTCGCCCGCGATCTTGATGAACCCGCCATCAACCACGTACGACCGCTGCCCGCCCTTGCCCAGCTTCGCGTCGTCGGCCATGTCCAGCCGCAACTCGCCCAGCCCCATCTTCAGCAGCATCGGCGCGTGCCCGCTCTGAATCCCCATCAGCCCGTCCCACGCCGGCACGCTCGCATACGTCACCTTGTCATCCAGCAAAGCGGCGGTCGGGGTCACAAGCTTGCAGCGAAAGGACTTGGCCACGTCAAAACTCCCAAATCACGCCTGCGAAAACCGCAGGCAAAGAAACGAGCGAAACCCAAACATCTCCCCAAGAAACTTGGGCTCGCAGGGTAGGCACCCCTCCCAAATTCTTCCCCAAGAGTGGCACGGGCGTCCCGCCCGTTGAGTCTCCGGGGCTTCCAGCCCCGCGACCACGCATGCCGCATCCCAAACCGCGAATGCCGGTCCCAATCGCCCGCCCCACCCACTATCTTTCTCCCCACCGATGAGGCCCCGCCCCTCAAACCCCGCGTTGGTCTTCACCGCCCTCACCGCCCTGCTCCTTCTCGCCATCGCTGCCCGCCTCCTCATCGGCGGCCTCTCCCAATCCTCCGCCGACAACCAACTCCTCCTCGAACTCCGCGCCCTCCGCGTCGGCTCTGCCGCGCTCGTCGGCGCCAGCCTCGCCCTCGCCGGCGCACTCCTCCAAGGACTGCTCCGAAACCCCCTCGCCTCCCCCGACCTCCTGGGCATGGCCTCCGGCGCTGGGCTTGGCGTCATGATCGCCATCTACCTCGGCTTCCTCGCCGGAGCTGGTCTCGCCGACCCAGGCGGCCTGGGCAGCACCGGCGCGGCGATCCTCGGCGCCTGCGCCACGCTCCTGCTCGTCTACTTCGCCAGTCGCGCCAGTTCGCGTCAGTCCATAAGCACCCGCACCCTCGACACCACCAGCCTTGTGCTCATGGGAGTCATCATCGCCATCATCTGCTCGGGCGCGATGACCCTGCTCAAGCACTTGCTCCCAGACCAAGGCGTCGCCGCAAATCGCCTGCTCGTCGGCGCAATCCGCGACGACGTTCGCCCGCTCCATCTCTGGATCGGCGCCGCCATCCTCGCGCTTGGCCTCGCTGCATCCATCGCCCGCGCCCGCGCGATGGATATCGCCTCCCTCTCCGACGACGAAGCCACCAGCCTCGGCATCAACCTGCAGCGCCTCCGCCTGACGCAGTTCCTCGTCGCCGGCGCACTCACAGGCGGCTCGGTCGTCCTCGCCGGCCCCATTGGCTTTGTCGGCCTTCTCTGCCCACACCTGATCCGCGCCTGGCTGGGCCCGCGCCACGCCCCGCTCCTGATCGGCGCCGCCCTGCTGGGCGCATCCACACTCGTCGCCGCCGACGCCCTCATCGCAGGCATCCGCGAACTGAATCCAGGCCTGGGCCGCCTGCCCCTGGGCGCACTCACCGCTCTCATCGGTGGCCCGATCTTCCTCTTCATGCTCCGAAGCAGTGAACCCCGAGCGTGAGCGACGCGGTCTTTCGTTCGTGCCCGCCAACCTCACCCATCCACATCCACCGCCCCCGCCGCGATCCTCCCCACCACCATCGCCGCAATCTCACCCGGCGCCAGCACCGCGAGTGCCCGCAACTGCGCCGACACCTGCCGCGCTGCCCGCTCCGCATCGCTGTACCCATCCGGCGGCGCAGGCGCCACCATCGCGCGCGTCCGCTCCACGCTCGCCCGCACCACCTTCGCATGCCGCGATGTGATCGCCGCATCCGACTCGCGCCGCTCCTCGTCCGCCCGTGCGAACGTGTCCAGCGCGTCCTGCGCCTCCGCTTGCTCGCGTCCATCACGCGTGAGCGCATCCCGCGTGTCGTTGCGAGCGTTCCTCGTTCGCACCACCGGCGCATCCGGAGTCGGAGTGACCACCCGCTGCGACGCCGTCACAGGCGTGTCCGACCGCACCGCGCTCGAAGTTGTCGTGGTCGAAACCAACACGACGCACCTCCATCACTTCAAGCATACCAAACGACGCGTTCACCCCAACCCCGCCCCCGGGCTTCCCCCGCGCAGTTCGCAGCCCATGCCGACTGCACCGCCCCAGCCAGCAAGTTCACCCCAGTTCTCGGCACAAACCCTCAAGCCCGCGGCGTGAACCAACACCGATCAATCTTCTCACCACGCACCCGATAAATCGCCAGCAAGAAGTACGGTTCCCGATCCGGCACGCCTGTGATGTACTCCAGATCCGTCACATACTCCCCCACCTGCTGCCGATTCGTCACCCGCGACCGCTGCAAGGGCCACCGCAGAAACTGGGCCCCATAGAACTCCCGCAGCGCGCCGAGCCCGCTCGTCCGCACCGCGTTGGTGTCCAAGTCCATCACCACAATGTCATCACTGAAACAAGCCGCAAACCCCGCGATATCGCGTGCGTTGTACGTCTCAAGTTGCCGTTCGACGATTTCCAGTGCCGTGTGCATAGATGCGCAGAGCGTAAGCGCCTGCACCAGTGGCACGGGCGTCCCGCCCGTGGGTCCCAGGGCCTTCTAGGCCCTGGCCTTGTCCCGTTGCACCAACCGCCTACTCCAATACAAAGTCCCCCACCTCCCGCGCCGAGTACCGCTCCGTCTCTTCCCCCTGTCGATACCCCACGCACCGAAACCCGCACTTTGCAAGAACGCGAGTCGACGCCACATTGGCCCGCGCCACCGTCGCACGCAAGGGCCGGCGCAGCTCAACTTCCAGAAACATCTTCACCGCCAACGACGCCACGCCCTTCCCCCAATGCTCCCGCGCCAGCCAATAGCCGACGTGATTCTCTTCCCCAACCTGAAAACACGAAATGCTGCCCGCAAGTTCGCCCCCATGCACGATCACCCGAGTATGAATCGCCGGGTTCTTGATGTGCTGCGCCCAAGCCTCGAAAAACGCCTCCCGCGTCCGCGGCTTGGTCCCCGCCATCGCGTTGGAATCCGGATCCAGCCCAATCTGAAACATGAACTCAAGATCCGCGCGCGTCACCGGTCGCAGCGAGACTTCTGAACCAAGTTGTCGAGGCTCATGTGCACGCATGATGGCTCCCGCTTGCGCTGGTCGGCTGGGTCTGCGATATGAAAGTACGCAACCCACCACGCGGCATCGAGGTGCACTTCACGCCTCACACATTGAAATACTTCGCCGCCGGGTGATGCACGATGATCGCGCTCGTGCTCTGCTCAGGATCAATCTGCCAGTTCTCCGTCAGCACGCACCCGATCCGCTGCGGCTCCAGCAACGCGAACAGCTTCTCCTGATCCTGCAGGTTCGGACACGCCGGATACCCAAAGCTGTACCGCGAACCGCGATACTTCTGCGTGAACAAGTCCTTGATCCGCGGCGAGTCCTCCCCGGAAATCCCCAACTCCTGCCGCATCCGCTTGTGCCAGAACTCCGCCAGCGCCTCCGCCGTCTCGACCGCCAGCCCGTGCAGATACAAGTAGTTCGTGTAGTCGTTCGCCTTGAACAACTTCTGGGCTTCTTCCGTCGCACGATGCCCAACGGTCACGCAGTGCATCCCGATCACATCCACTTCGCCCGACGACATCGGCCGGAAGTAATCGCTAATGCACAACCGCCGCTTGTCCCCCTGCCGCGGAAACTTGAACCGCAGCCGCTCGCGCCGCCCCGAAGTGCCGCCCGCCTTCACTTCGTCTCTCCGTCTCTCCGTCGCTCCGTCACTCTCCCAAATGACCAGATCATCCCCATCGCTATTGCACCCAAAGTACCCATACACCACCTTGGGCTGCAGGATCCGCTCTCGCGCACACCGCTCCTTCCACTGCTCAAAGACCGGCACCACCTTGTCTTCGACAAACGCGTCATACTCGCTGTCACTCATCGCCCCCTTCTTCACCTGCCACTGCCCGCGGAAGAGCGCAATGGGGTTGATGAACGGGTACAAGTCCTCGAGCGCGATCCCCTCGACCACGCGCGTGCCAAAGAACGGCGCCTTCGGCACGGGCACGTCCGTCGCAACGTCCGAACGCACCACAACCGCAGTCGCGGCGGCGGTCGCAGTGACGCCCGCCCCGCTATTCACCGCCGCCAACTTCGCGATTCGCGTCTGATTGATCGTCTCCTCCGCATCGCTGCGCTTCGTCAGCCGCGCCTCAATCTCCTCGTGCAGCACCTTCGTGTCCCCGCCCGAAATCACGTCCATGGTGCGCAGACCCTCGAACGCGTCGCGCCCGTAGAACACTTCGCCCTGGTACACCTTCCGCAGATGCCCCTCGCAGTAATGCCGCGTCAACGCAGCCCCGCCCAAGAGCACCCGCGGCTTCATCCCGCGAGCATTCAGCTCGCGCAGATTCTCCTCCATCACCGTCACGCTCTTGACCAAGAGCCCCGACATCCCGATCGCATCCGCCTTGGTCTCTTCAAAGGCCTTGATGATCGCGTCCACCGGCTGCTTGATGCCGATGTTGTGCACCGTGTAGCCGTTGTTGCTCAGGATGATGTCCACCAGGTTCTTGCCGATGTCGTGCACGTCCCCCTGCACCGTCGCGAGCACGATCGACCCCTTGCTCGACCCCTCGACCTTCTCCATCAGCGGCTCGAGCTGTCCCACCGCCGTCTTCATCACTTCCGCGGACTGCAGCACAAACGGCAACTGCATCTTCCCGCTGCCAAACAGCTCGCCAACCGTCTTCATCCCGTCCAGCAAGTGATCGTTGATGATGTCAATCGGCTTGTACTTCGCGAGCGCAACCTGAATCGTCTCCGCGAGACCCTCCTTCTCGCCATCGATGATGTGCGTCCGCAGCCGCTCTTCAATGGTCAGGTCCGCCAAACTCTTCTTCTTCGTTCCCGCGCTCGCCTGCACATCCTTGAACAACTCGATAAACGCCTGCAGCGGATCAAAGCCGTCCCGCCGCCGGTCATAGATCAACTCCAGCGCCGCGTTCCACTGCTCATCTGCAATCTTGTTCCGAGGCAGGATCTTGCTGAAGTGAATGATCGCGCTCGTCAGCCCCGCCGCCTGCAATTCATGCAGGAACACGCTGTTCAGCACGATCCGCGCCGCCGGCGACAACCCAAAGCTCACATTGCTCAGCCCCACCGTCGTCTGCGCCAGCGGCAGCTCCTTGCTGATCCGCCGCACGCCCTCGATCGTCTCCAGCGCGCTGCGCCGATCGCTCTCCATCCCCGTGCTGATCGGCAGCACCAGCGGATCAAACATGATGTCCTCAGGCGCCATCCCGTGCACCGTCGTCGCCCGCTCATACGCCCGCTGCGCAATCGCCAGCTTGCGATCAGCCGTGCGCGCCATCGAGTTCTCTTTGTCTTCGTCGATCGACCCGATGACCAACGCCGCACCATACGTCTTCGCCAATCGGCAGAACTTGTCGAACTTCTCTTCCCCGTCCTCAAAGTTCGCGCTGTTGATGATGCACTTGCCGCCCGCCAGCCGCAGCCCCGCCTCAATCGTCTTGCTTTGCGTGCTGTCCAACATCAGCGGCACGTTCACCTGCTTGACCACCCGCCGCACGACCTCCGCCATGTCCCGCGCGTTGTCGCGTCCCGCGTAGTCGACGTTGATGTCCAGCACATGCGCCCCATCATGCCGCACCTGTTCGCGCGCCAGCGACACGATCCCGTCCCAATCCTCCGCTTCCAAAAGCCGCTTGAACGCCCGCGACCCCGACGCGTTCATCCGCTCCCCGATGATCAGAATCGAGTTGTCCTGCCGGTAATCCTGCGTCGAATACAGCGAAGTCACCGCGCTCGGCAAGTCGCCAAGCGCCCCACGCGCAGGCGTGGGCGAACTCCCCATGCCCACCTCTCCGCCATTCGCTCCCGCCCGCACACCAGCACCAAAGACAACTGTCTTGGCCCCCGCGTCCGCTCGCGCGGAAGGCCCGTGCGCGTCCAGACCTTCAACCAACTCCACCAGCTTCGCGATGTGCTCCGGCTTGGTCCCGCAGCACCCACCCACGATCCGCACATGATCCTCGCGAACAAACCGCTCCATCGCCTCCGCGAACGGCTGCGCCTGCAACGGAAACTCCGTGCGCCCCTCCACCAGAATCGGCAGCCCCGCATTCGGCATCACGCTGATGTTGCGTTGCCGTTCAAACCAGTGCTTGCCAAGCCACTTCACGTGGTCCCGCATCTCCACCGGCCCCGTCGCGCAGTTCAGCCCGATCGAGCAGATCGGATACTGCGCCAGCGCAGTCGCCGCCGCCGCGATCTCCGTCCCCAGCAGCATCGTCCCCGTGTTCTCGATGGTGACGCTCACCATGATCGGCTTCTGCGCGGGCGAGAGGCCCCGCTCCTCAATCGCCGCCACCACCGCGTTGATCGCGCACTTGATCTGCAACAGATCCTGGCACGTCTCAATGATGAACAAGTCCGCCCCGCCCGCGAGCAGCCCCCGCGCCGCCTCGCGATAGCTGACAAACATCCCTTCCCAATCAATGTTCCCAAGCGTGATCAGCTTCGTGCCAGGCCCCAGGCTCCCCGCCACAAACCGCGGCTTGTCGCTGGTCGAGTACTTCGCACACGCGTTGCGAGCCAGTTCCGCCGCCGTCTTGCACAACTCAAACGCCTGATCCGCCAACTCAAATTCCGCCAGCACGTGCGGCATCCCGCCAAACGTGTCGGTCTCGACCACGTCCGCACCCACTGCCAAAAAGCTCTCATGAATCCCCTGGATCAAGTCCGGCCGGCTCTTGACCAAAATCTCCGGGCAGTTTTCCTTGCCCCAGTAGTCCCGCTGCACATCCAAATCCGCGGCGTGCGTCGCCGTGCCCATCGCCCCGTCAAAGACGAGCCGACGCTTGGCAAGGTGCTGCAAAAACAGACTGCCGGAAGTGCTACTTGAATTGGTGGAAAAGGTCTCTGGCATGGCTTGCGACGGTTCTATCGGTCCTCAAACACGAGCAGTGGCTGGGGAAGTCGGAAAAACCTCCTGCACCCACGCGTCGAGACCTCGACCGGGCCAGAGATGCCGACTTTCACGGCTGGATCGAGCACATCATAGGCAACGACGAGCGTAAATCGCCTGCCGCGAACGCTCAGACGCGCCTCGACATCACAATGGCACGGGCGGCCCGCCCGTGAATTTCTGGGCCTTCCAGGCCCTAGGAAAATCCAGCGGCCCAATCCGCTCGCACGGCAAAGCCGTGCAAGTGAATAGCCGTGGGCAGCCGCGAAGCGGCACCCACGGTCTCGCACGCGAATCACCGCACCGCGCAGCGATGCAGGTCACGCCCAACGTGCCGGACGCTCGTACTACGCCTACCGCAGCAACCTCAAGTTCCGTCAACCTCCCGTACCCTCGCCCCGTGGTCGTCATCGACACCCACAACCTCCTCCACCTCCTCGCGCGAACTCGCGCCGCCACTTCACACCTCGCCCTCGCCCAACTCCTCTTCCAACGCCGCCTCTTCCGCCGGGACATCCTCCTCATCTGCGACGGCAACCCGCCGCCGGGCGTCCTCACCGGCTGGGCCGACTACCGCGCCCACCACGCCACCCAGCTCGCCCGAGGCCTTGCCGACAACGTGACGCTCCGATTCACAGGTCCAAGCGAAGAAGCCGACGACGCCATCGAACGCCTGCTCGAATCCTCCCAACACCCAAAGTCCCTGCTCGTCGTCAGCAGCGACCGAAGAGTCCAATCCGCCGCCAAACGGGCCGGCGCACACACCCTCCCCGCCACCACCCTCGCCAAAGAACTCCAAGCCCGCCCCAAGCCAACCCAAGAACGCCCCGCATTTGCCGAGGCCGTGCCGCTTTCCACCCTCGAAGTCCAATACTGGCTCACGCACCTGGCCATCGACGCACATGGCAACCCGACCTCACCCCCAAAGGTCGAGCCACCACCGACCGGCCGCCGTCGACCAGTACCCCGCACCCCTGCACCGGAACTCAATCCCACCGACCTGAACCCGGCGGACCTCGACATGGCCCGCTGGCTCCAACTCCACCCCCCGCCAGACAAGCCAGTCGCCAAAGCCAGACCCACCCCAAAAACAAGAAAGGGCCGCTCGCCGCGGCCCAATCATCATTGATTCTGTCCAAAAAAAGACTCAACCACGCGTTTCCGCCCGTGGTTGAGCATAGGAGGAGAGAGAGACAAGACTTCGTTGAGAATCCGGGGTCTTCAGGCTGAGATCAGCAACCTTCAACCACTTTTTCTCGCAAACCCGACTACGTTTTTCCGCCCGCAGTCGAGTAAAGGAGGAGAGAGAGACAAGACATCTACAACATGCCACAGGATTTTGATTTGGCCAGAAAAGTGTACAAGATTTTTTCACAATCCCGAAACACTGCACCCTAAGTCCTTGTTCCACAATCCCTAAAGATCCCTATCGCCCCAGTCAATTTCCCCGCAATCGCTCCCCTACCCCCCCAGCCCCCCGCCGGCGGAGCCGGCCCCCAACTTTCGCACCCTCGCACTTTCGCACCTTCGCACTACTTCCCCCCCGCCGCGGTGGAACCGCCCCTTTGAAAATCATCTACCAAAGCATGTTCGTCCAGCGACTCCTCCTCCTAGGAGGCCTGATCGCTCTTGGGCTGCTCGCCCTCACCGCCCGCCTCGCGGTTCTCACCGTCGCCAACCACGACCAACTCCGCGATGCCGCCGAGCAGCGGCTGACCCGCGAAGTCTGGACCCCCACCGTCCGGGGCGGGATCGTCGACCGCAAAGGCCGGGTCCTCGCCCAAGACCGCCCCAGCTACGACATCATGGTCGACTACCGCACGATGTCAGGCGACTGGGCCGCGCGGCAGGCCCGCCAGGCCGCGCTGCGCTTGGCCGGGTCGCGCTGGGCCGATCTGGGCCGCGACGGTCAGCAGGAACTGATCGCGACCATGCTGCCGCAATTCGAAGCCCACGTGGTCGAAGGCTGGACGCTCCTCGCCAACACGCTGGGCCTCGACGCCACCGAACTCGCGCAGCGCCGACAGGACGTGCTCGACAAAGTTCAGTCCCGCCATCGCAGCATCGCCGCCGCACGCCTTGAGAAACGCATCGACGAAGCCCGAGCCAAGGGAGAAGGACAAGGCGAGATCACCGAGCGCATGCTCCGCCGCTTCGAGCGCGACGCGCAGGAACCAATCGAGGACATGATCCGCGCGCATGTGCTTGCTCGAGGGGTGCCCGACGCCATCGGCTTCGCGACGCGTCGCCTCGCGGGCCAATCCATCAACCTCACGCTCACCACTGGCGAGACCGGCGAGAAGTTCGCCCTCGCCGCCGACCGCGTCGAAACGATCCCGCTCTTGCCAGGCCTTTCGGTCCAAGACAGCGGCCAGCGCGAGTACCCGTTCGATGTCCAGACCATCACGCTCGACACCAGTTTGTACCCAAGCCCCCTGCGAGGGGGCCAACTCTCTTTCACCGTCCAAGGCATCGCGTCGCAGTTGCTTGGTCGCCTGCGCAGCCAGGTCTATCCAACCCGCACCGACGAGAAAGGCCGCGTGATTCCAGGCGATCAAGAACGCCGCGAGGCTTTCCTCGAAAGCCAGCCCACGCTCGCGCAGCGCGCCCTCGTGCAGTCCGAAGCCGGCCTCACCATCGACCGCGGCGCATATCGCGAGGGCGACCGCCTGGGCGAAGCCGGCCTCGAAGCCAGCCAGGAAAACTGGCTGCGGGGCCTGCGAGGCCTGCAGCGCACCGCGCTCGAAACCAACACCACGCAGACCACCGACGCCGCGCCTGGCCGCACCATCCAACTCACGCTCGACGCGCAGCTCCAGGCCCGCATCCAAGGCCTGCTCGCGCCCGAGGCCGGCCTTGCCGTCGTCCAACCCTGGCAAGCCACACCCGCAAGCGTGCAGCTCCCCGCTGGCACTGCGCTGCACTCCGCCGTCGTCGTCCTCGAAGTCGATTCAGGCGACGTCCTCGCCGCCGTCTCCTCCCCCACAGTCTCGCGTGAATCGTGGGAGCGCGACATGGCCACGCTCCTCCGCGACGAAGAACACAAGCCCCTGCTCAACCGCGCCCTCGCCGCCGAGTATCCGCCCGGCTCGATCGTCAAGCCCCTCATGCTCCTCGAAGCCCAGCACCGCGGCTTTGCCCAGCCGGGCGAGTCCATCGCCTGCACGGGCCACTACCTGCCGAACAACCCCAACGTCCTGCGCTGCCTCATCTGGAAGAACTTCAAATTCAAGCACGACCAAACCCTGGGCCACTCCCCCAACCCCATCGAAGCCATCGGCGTCTCCTGCAACATCTACTTCTACACCATGGGCGACCGCCTGGGCCCCCAAGGCGTCCGCGATGTCTTCACCAAGTTTGGCGTGGGCACACCCCGCCCCTTCGCTCTGGGCGCAGGCTTCGAAGCCGCAGGCACCCTCGGCGCAAACGGCCCCAACTCCATCTCCAGCGACGACGCCATCCAGATGGGCATCGGCCAGGGCCCCGTCACCTGGACCGTCATGCACGCGGCCAACGCTTACGCCACCATCGCGCGAGGCGGCCGCGTTCTGGCTCCGCGGATCGTGATCACCGACGAACCCCGCGAGCCCAAGGACCTTGGCTACAGCCCCACCAGCGTGCGTGAAGCCCTCGACGGCCTGTGGTACGCCATTAACATGCCCAGGGGAACAGGCCACCACCTGGGCGGCCAACTCGAACACGAACTCATCTTCACCGTCCCAGGCATCAAGGTCTGGGGCAAGACCGGCACCGCCGACGCCCCCGCCCTGCGCGTGGACCCCGACGGCGACGGCCCCGAAGAACCGCGCGTCGCACGCGACGGCGACCACAGCTGGTTCGTCGTCCTCGCCGGCAAAGACCGCCCCCAGTATGCCATCGCCGTCCTCGTCGAGTACGGCGGCAGCGGCGGCAAAGTCAGCGGCCCGATCGCGAACCAGATCATCAAGGTGTTGGTCGAGGAAGGATACCTGTAGCGAATGCCTTGGTCGTACACCGATCAACCCGAACCTCTGCTGACGCGAGCCCTCAAGGCACTCGTGAATGCCGGCACGCGAGCAGGCCCCGCATGGCTGGTCGTCTTCGCATCGCTCGGGCTGTCGTTGCTGGGCATCTACGCGATTGACGTCGCCGAGCGTGCTCCAGGCATGGCCGGCGCGATCGGCCCCACCGCGCTGCGCCAACTGATTTACCTCGCCGTGGGTGTCGTCGCGTGCGTCATCATCTCGCTGCCCCACTATCGCTCGCTGGGCCCGTGGACATGGGCCCTCTACGCCGTCGGCCTCGCGTTGCTGCTCTTCCTCATCATCCCGGGCGTCCCAAGCTTCCTCGTCCGCCCTCGCGGCGGCGCGCGGGCCTGGATCGACCTGGGTCCCTTCAACCTGCAACCCAGCGAACTCGTCAAGGTCGCCACAGTCCTCGTGCTCGCGTGGTACTTGCGATATCGCAAGAACCACCGCACGCTCACGGGCCTCCTGCCCCCCGCGATTCTGACCGGTGTGCCCGTCAGCCTCATCATGCTCCAGCCAGACCTCGGCACCGCCATCCTCTTCATCCCCGCGCTCTTCTTCGTACTGATCGCGGCGGGCGCGAAGCTCAAGCATCTCGTCCTCGTCGTCGCCCTCGCGTGCCTTGCCGCGCCCGCGGCGTATCCGCTGCTCAAACCGCATCAGAAGGCTCGCATCGTCGGCCTCGTGCAGCAGATTCGCGGCGACAGCTCCGAAGACCTTGACATCAACATGCAATCCGTCACCGCCCAGCGCCTTATTGGTGCGGGCGGCCTCGCCGGCGTGGGCGACGATCACGCCCGCGCTCTGCAACGCTTCAACGCCCTCCCCGAACGCCACAACGACATGGTCTTCTCGCCCGTCGTGACACGCTTCGGCCTGCTGGGCGGCTTGCTGACGCTTGCGCTCTTCGCGGCATGGTGCCTGGGCGCTTTCCTCACCGCCGCGACCAGCCCCGAGCCCTTTGGCCGGCTAATCTGCGTCGGCGCCGTGGGTTTCCTGATCGCCCAGGTCCTCGTCAACATCGGCATGAACCTGGGCCTGCTGCCCATCATCGGCATCACGCTGCCCTTCGTCAGCCACGGCGGCTCCAGCATGATCGCGCAGTGGGCGATGACGGGGCTGATCCTGAGCGTGGGCCTGTGCCGCGAGGGGTATGAGCTGCAACGGAGCTTTGAGTGGGGAAGTAACGAGGATTGATCGGCTCCCGCCCGCCCCCCGCGCAAGGCCGGCGTTGCTCACTCCCCTATCCCAAGAAACCACGAGCGCAACTGGATCAATCCGCGCGGATTCTCGCCGACTTCTGCGAAGCACGCGCTAAAATCCGCCAAGGAATAGTTTTTCCATGAGTGAAAAAGCCCGCCGCAGTCGAGCATGGGATGATGCGAACCTCCAAGGGCCCCTCCTCTGGCCCGTGAAGCAACTGCTTCGCGCGTTCTCGTCGATCACCCTCGCCGTGATTCTGCTCGTCTCCGTCGCCGTGTACGGCGCGACGGCGAGCATCCCCGTGGGCCTGCTCGTGCTGGGCCTGACATACGCGATCTACGGCCTCACCATCCTCGCGGCAATCGTGCTGCTCGCCGGGCTGCCTGCGTGGCTACTGCATCGCTCGCTGAAGGCGTCGCGGGGCGCGGGCAAGCGTTCCTCGCGCGAGTTCGTCGCGCCGTTTGCCGCGCTGCTGGTGCTCGCGCCGCTCGCGGTCTTCTTGTGGTATCGCTTCGCGTGGCCCGCGCTGCACTATGACCCCGCGACCGGCACGGGCCTCAAGCTCTTCGCCGACTTTGTGTACGAGTACAAGTCCGTGACGATCCGCCGCCTGCCGGGCGTTGAAATGAGCGAGCTTGAGTATTACTCGTGGTGGCCCCTCCGCGTGATTCTTCTGGTCTTTGTCGTCAACATGGTGACCGCCACGGTGCGCCGCATTGACTTCAACTTCAAGAACATCGGCGTGCTCACGGTGCACACCGGCATCGTGACGATCGCGCTGGGCAGCATCTATTACTCGGGCCTCAAGCTCGAGGGCGACACGTTGCTGCTCGCGGGGCCGGTGGATCCTGAGAAAGGCCTGCCGGGCGTGGGGCCAAGCCAGGACATCTTCTACGACAACACCGACGTGTCGCTGTGGGTGAGCCAGGATCGCGGCTGGGAGCAACGCCAACTCAGCGGCGTGCCGCGGTACAACAACTACAACCTCTCCGCAATCTCCGGCCTTTCGGCGTGGGAAACCTCGCGCCGCCACGCGCCTTGGCACCACGACCACGCGAGCGACAAGCCCGACGCGTACGGCGAGCACAATCATGCGCCGTCGCGCGATCTCTCGATTGCCGTGCCGCACAAGGCGGACCTGGCGGGAGGCGTGCCGACGCTCGTGGACTCTGACCTGCGTTTCCGCATCGTCGGATACTGCTACTACGCAGAGGCCGTAACGGACTGGATCAAAGTTGATCCCGCTCAGCAGCGCGGCGTCTCGAGCGAGCCCGACAATCCGCTCCGCATCGTGTTCCTGCACAGCGGCCTGCCCGATGAGAAAGGCGTGGTTTCCGAAGCCGATCCGGTCTTCGCGTACACGCTCTTGCCCGCGATCCCCGCCCAGCGCCTCAGCACCCGCTTCGATGGCGAGCAGCCGGTGCTCAGCGTCGAATACACGCAGGCGAACGCCGGGCCCGGATCGGCGATGCCCGCGCAGCGCTGGCAGGACCACGCCGAGCCGCTGCCCGAGGGCACGACGCACGCGCTGGTGATCGAACTGCCTGGCACGGATGGCACGCCGACTCGCACCGTCGCGCCCGTGTCGGTCGGCCAATCGATCAAGGTCGGCGACTTTGCCGTGCGCCTCGACGAACTGCACGCCAAGCCGCCCTTTCCGATCATCACCAAGGGCTATGAAAAGGCCACCAGCGCGGTGGCGGTGGTGTCGATCACGCCGCCTGCGTCCATCAACGAAGGCAAGCCTTTCACCCGCTACGTCTATTCGCGCTTTCCCGAGATCAACCAGGACATCATGGGCACGCGTGAGGACGGCCGGCCGATTCGCTCGAGCGCGAATCCGTCGATCCGCGTTGCGTTCATCGAGGCCGATCACCTCGCCGTGTACTTTGACGAGCCACAGGGCGCCAGCGGCCAGGTCCGCGCGATCGTGCGTCAGCCGGGCGGCAAGGTGCGCGTGATCGATGATCTCTCGAAGACCGACCAGGGCGCACTCGCATCAGCCTCGCCCGACACCGAGGGGTTGTGGCTCCGCAACGCCGTGGACAAGCTTTCGTTCCGCGTGGGCGCGCGCTGGGCCAACGCGATGCAGGTTGACCGCCCCAGTCCCGTGCCGTCCATCGACCAGAACAAGGAAGACGTGGGCACGCACGGCAAGGCGATGCTCGCCGTGGAAGTGACGTCGACCGCGCCGTCGCTGCAAGGCTGGAAGCAAGTCACGTGGCTGCCCTTCTCACGCTACATGGGCATGGGCCTGGGCAACGAGCGCACGCTCGCGACGCCCGACGGGCGGTTCCTGACGCTTTCCTTCGGGCGCACGGTGCATCGCTTCCCGACCTTTGCATTGCAACTGATGGACTTCCAGATGATTGCGTACGACCATCGCGGCTCGCCGCGAGACTACCAATCGGTGGTGCGCGTCAGCCCCATGACCGACATGGGCCAGCGTCCCGAGTTCAAGTCCTACGAACACGTGACCAAGCTCAACGAGCCGCTCATGGCCCCGTTTAACTTCAGCGAAGACCGCGGCCTGCTTGCCAATATCTTCGGGCGCCTCGCGTCGGGCCTTTCGCCCCATCAGTTCAAGCTCAGCCAGGCCGGGTGGGACCAATCCGGCTGGAACCAGACGCAGGCCCAGGCGGACGCGGGCCAGATTCCGCGGCCCTACGCCAAGTTCACGATCCTGGGAGTGGGCAACAACCCGGGCATCCACGTCATCGCCCTGGGCAGCATCCTGATGGGGATGGGCATCCCGTGGGCGTTTTACGTGAAGCCTTGGCTGGTGCAACGCGAGAGGAAGCGACTTCAGGAACTCGCCAGGGCTCGCCCCGCTGCCGGGGCGGGGGCGGGGGGCGCGGGAGCGGCCAAGGGCGGCTCAAAACCAACCCCGGCGTGATCTCCACGCTCATTTTCGCTTTACGCTTTCCGGCTTTTCGCTTTGCAGCAACCCCGCCGCCCCCTCACACGTACCGACTACCGACCGAGTGCAGCCGCGTCCTCGCGGCGGTTTATACTTGTTTGGGGCACATCCTGTGGCACGGGCATCCTGCCCGTGAGTCCCAGGGCCTTCCAGGCCCTGGTGCGAAACGCACTGCCGCGTTGGAGACCTTCATGCACTCGTCCGCTTCCACAAGAACTTCTCACGACCCTCGCCCCGCATTCACGCTCGCTGAGTTGCTGGTCGTCATCGGCATCATCGGCATCCTGATTGGCCTGGTGTTTACCGCAGGGGCGGTGGCGCTGCGGGGCGGGAAGGAACGCGCGACGACGGACGTGATCCGCACGCTGGACGCGGCGATGCAGGCGTATCTGGAAGAACGTGCGACGCTGAACAAGCTCGATCCGATTCACTTGGCGTTCAACCCGAGCAACGCGGTGACGGGCGACGCGGACACGACGGACGATGCGTTCGTGAACGACTGCTTTGCGATCGTGGATGCTCGCGCGGGCGAGACGGTGCAAAGCCCGATGATTGACACGGTGGGCCTGTGGATGGCGGACGCGCAGCGGTATCCGCGCGTGAAGGAGATTCTCGACCGCATTCCGACACGCTTCCTGCGACGGTACGACCCGGATGTCGATGGTCCGTTCGCCAGTCCGCAGAATCGCTTTCCGCAACTGACGACCGTGTTTGACGCGTGGGATCGACCCATCCGGCTCGTGCTGCCGCAGACTGACGGACTTTGGACTGATCCGCGAACGTATACGAACAGCCGAGGCGGCCAGGTCAACATCGTTCAAGGGGCGGCCGATGTGCCCAAGATGGTGCCTGATCCCAATGAGCAGCCGTACAACGAGCTTCGATCGGTCCGCACGGGTGATCTTGCGTATGAGTACCCGGTCGAAGAAGTGCGTCGCAACTGGGCCGACCTGGTATTCAGCGAGCAAGTCATCATCACCGACAGCGACGGCGGACGGTGCGAGGGCTCGCGGCCGTACTTCTACTCTGCGGGACCGGACAATCTGGTTGGCATCAAGCGCCTGGGTACGGAGACGATTAACTACAACACCGACAACGTGTACACGGCCAAGCCGCGGTTCCCGCGGGTGCCGAACTGAGCGGGGGGCGGTCGGGAAGAGCGAGAGAGCGACAGCGCGATGGAGCGACAGTGATGGCGCGTGTGGGCGCACTTGGACTGCGACGCTTCCTGACGGGCGCGTTTCGTTTGGCACATCTGGGATTAGTTTTCAGGGCACGCGCGGACGGGCAGCTCGGTCTTGGGGTTGGCCTTGCGGCAACCCCTACACCTCCATAGATCCGGCGTGACTGACGGGCGAAGAGACGCAACGCGAGCGATTGTGTTCACC
>JALHOJ010000057.1 GCA_022843045.1 Phycisphaerales bacterium | reverse complement strand
CCTTGACGAAGACGTACTGGAGCGGACCTTCCTTGACGATGGCGGAAACGGGCACAACCACAGCGCTGTCGTTGGTGCTCAGAACCACGGCAAGATCTACAAACTGCCCTTGACGGAGCAGGCCCGGGGCGTTGTTCACATCCACGATCAGGTGGGCCGTCCGTTTGGTCGCATCAATCACCGGGCTGATGAACCGCACTGCGCCCTCGCCGACCACATCGCTCGCAGCACTCACGCCGCGCCGCACACGCACCACGGCCTGCTGCACCGACCCCACTCGGTCGAGAAGTCCCTCCGGCAGTTCGCCCTCAACTTGCACGGCAGCGAGGTTTCCGATGGTCAGGATCGCCACGCCGGCGCTGACACCTTGGCCGGGAATGGCGCTTCGGGAGATGACCACGCCATCGATGGGGGATGTGAATCGGACAAGGCCGGGCCTTGCGGGGTCAGCGAGAGTCTCCGATTCCGTTCCACTGCCCGTGCTCGGCAGCGTCCCCAAGAGCGCCTGGGCCGACAGCCGCGTCGTCTCTGCCTGTCGCCGGAGCGACTCGACCTCGGCCCGTGCCTGTGTGAGCGTCACGCCGCGAAGCCCGGCGTCGGCGCGGAGTCTGAACGACTCGGCCTTGCGCTGCGCGAGCAGGTTGGCGGACACACTCTCCCCGGCGCTGCTCAGGCGTTGGACTTCCGCCTCGGCAAGTTCTGCACCCTTGGTAAGAGCAGGCACCTCGATCTCAAGCGAAGCGACTTGCGACTGCGCCCGCGTGACATCGGCGAGGAGCTTCTCATTCTCGGCTTCCAGGCGTTTGAGGTCGTACATGAGCCTCGCAATCTCCGGCGAATCGATTTCGGCGACGGTCTGGCCCTTGGTCACCATGTCGCCCGGCTGCACAGCGACGGCGCGGATAACACCCGCGTACTTGGGCGCTACAGCAGCCAACGAATCGGGCCGCGCACGAATCAAGCCGGTGAGCTGGACCACGTCTTCGACCTGCCCGAAATCCACCTCGGCAGTCTTGAGCCCAATGGCCAAGGCGGTGGCGTCGGAGACCTTTTTGGGGGCGTTGGGATCGAACGTTGCCCCCGTCGGCTTGCCGTGCCCTTCGTGGGCGTAGGCGGGAATCAGAATCGCCGCGGTGATGAGCGCCAAAGCGCCGATCGCCACAGCAGCGCGTGAGCGTGCCATGCAAAACCTCCAGTTGGAGTCAGTTCAGTTGGATTGAGAGGGCAAACACCGGGTCAGAAGAGACCGATGGCTGGCACCGAACCTTCGACCATCGCGATGTAATTGCGCGGGGAGGAAGGGGACCGGCACCAAATGGGGGTGTTGCTACACGATGAGCGCGCAGTGCAGGTGCAGCAGCGTTGTCGGTGGTCGTGCGGCCACCCACAATCCTCGTTCAATCGCCCGGAAGGCGGGCAGCGCCGACGGATCGGCGAATGCCGGAAACGAGAGGATGGCTACCAACACGGGCGTTGGCAAGTCCAAGCTCGACTTGGCGACGGTCAGCAGCGTGTTCTGTTTGCCGCAGTTGCAGTCGTGATCGTCATCATCATGGCCGGGCCCGCAAGGAGAAGAGCCTGGCTCGATGCCTTCGTTGGAAGCTGTGGTTGCGTGATGGTCGGATTCGTGATCGTGGCCGCCCCCGGCCGAATGTTCATGGGCTACGTGCTCGATCGAGGCGTGAGATTTCGCGGCATCGCACGGTTCGCACGCGGTCAGCCACATGCGAAAGTTGCAGCAGCACATTGGAACCGCTACCGCAAGAAGCAGTGTGACGAACAAGCGGAATGTGCCGTGGCGCTGGAGCATGCTCGAGGGGAGTATATCGACCTGGAGCTTCATACGCCGGGCCGGTTGTCCGGGTTCGCTCTTTAGGCCCGCACAAACCTCGCCCCTCGTCTCGGAAAAGGGGTTTGTCGCGCGTAAACCGGTCATTTCAGGCCAATTTGCTACCTTCATCGAGGGAGAACCGGTTCGAGGGCGTTGTGGATAGGGGGAGGGTGCACAAACGTGCGACTTTGAGACTCGGCACCACCGACCAGCGATTCTGGCCCGCCCGACCCCCCAATCCGGTCTCAACCAGTCGCCCGTGTGAGACTCCTCGGCCTGGCCTCAACCGGGCCGCGCGGCGGCAGAACGCGGGCGTCGCCCATATGGTTCGGGCGGGTCCGCGCGGAGGTCACCCCGCGACGCCAATGGACGGGGCCGGAGTATTTGTACCCCGCTGGCGGCCTTGAAAACGCGGTTGCCGCTGTCCCCGTTAACAACCCGTGACGATCGCACACCCATCGGGCCACCCCGAGAGTGGTCCGCCAACCCTCCGAAACGGTCTTGTACAGGGAGCTTCAAGGGCCTGGGCGAACTGCCCGGGCCCGTTTGGTTTACAGGGCGGGAGAGTGCGGTGCGATCGGGTCACACTTCAGTGTGGCCGTCGGTTGTCGATTGTCCTACTTCGCCATCGCTGCCAGACAACTCGCCAGTGTCTCCCGATACTCCTTCGGGTGCGCATGATCGGCGGGTAGCACTCTCTCCGCCATTGCCACGGCCTCTTCGAGTTCGGCGAGAGCGGCGACATAGTCCTTATTCTCAAGCCGAGCAGAGCCCGAGCGCCAAAGCAAGCGGGCGAAGTCTGATGAACCGTTGGGCGAGCCCTGACGCAGCATGGCGATAGCCTCGTCCCAACCTGCTCGCGCGTCAGCGGTCCTGCCGAGCCCTTGTTGCACGCGTGCCAAGTTGCTGAGGCCCAGGGCGATCTGCATGTGCCCTGCGGGGAATGCCCTTTGGCGAATCTCCAGCGCCTCGCGGAGGAGCGGTTCAGCCTCGGTGAGCCTGTTCTGATCCTGCAAGAGCCTTGCGAGCTGGCTCATAGCGTTGGCCATGTCAGGGTGCCCGGCGGGGTTTGCTGCTCGATCGAGCGCCAGCGCTTCGCGGTACAACGCCTCAGCCTCGGCAAACTTGCTCTGTGCGTGCAGGACAAAGGCAAGGTTGTTCAGGCCTGAGACGATGTACGGATGCCCAGACGGCAAGGCGGCACGCCAGATCTCGACCGCTTCGCGGCGGAGCGGCTCGGCCTCCGCGATTCTGTTCTGGGCTTGCAGAAGAAACGCCAGACTGCTCAGGGTCACGGCAATGTTCGGATGCCCGGCGGGAAGGGACGTACGGAGGATCTCAATCGCTTCACGCTGGAGCAGTTCGGCCTCGACAAACTTGCCTTGGACCTGCAGGAGCACCGCGAGGTTGCTGAGACTCACAGCGATGTCCGGGTGCATGGCGGGCAACGTCGCGCGGCGCATCGCCAACGCTTCCCGGAAGAGCGGCTCGGCCTCAGCGAGCTGGTTCTGAGTCTGAAGGAGCCCCGCGAGGTTATTGAGGCTGGCGGCGATATCGGGATGCCCGGCAGGCAGCGCCGTACGGCGGATCGCCAGCGCTTCGCGAAACAGCGGCTCGGCCTCGGCGAAGTTCCCCTTTGAGTGCAAGAGCCACGCGAGGTTGTTCATACCCCGAGCGATCTCCGGATGTCCGGCCGGGAATGCCGCGCGGCGGATCGCCAGCGCTTCCCGCTGGAGCGGCTCGGCTTCGGCGAGTTCGTTCTGAGCCTGCAGCAACTTGGCGAGGTTGTCTAGGCTGATGGCGATGTCCGGGTGTCCTTTGGGGAGGGTTGCTCGGCGAATTTCCAGCGCTTCGCGATAGAGCGGCTCGGCCTCATCGAGCTTGTTCCTGGCGTGCAGGAACGACGCGAGGTTGTTCAGGGCCTGGGCGATGTCCGGGTGTCCGGCGCGGAGCGCTCCGCGGAGGATCTCCAGCGATTCGCGGTAGAGTGGCTCCGCCTCGGCGACTTTGTTCTGGTCATCCAAGAGACTCGCGAGGTTGTTCACACCGGTGGCAATCTGTGGATGCCCCGCGGGCAGCGCGGTGCGCCAGATCGCCAGCGCTTCGCGAAACAGCGGCTCGGCCTCGACGAACTTGTTCTGAAGATACAGCAGATTCGCAAGGTTGTTCAGGCTGGCAGCGATGTCAGGATGCCCGGCAGGAAGGTCCGCACGGCGGATCGCCAGCGACCTGCGCAGGTTCGGCTCGGCCTCGTCGTAGCGGCCCAAACTCTGCAGCGTCATACCGATGGTGTTGCGGACGGCCGCCTCGACCAGGGGCTGGTCCTTGAGCGATCTCTCGCCCCCTCCATCCGCATCGAGCCTCTTCACCGCCGCCTCGATCGCCTGCACGACCGTGACCTTCTCCTTCAGCGGCTCGCCGGTCGCGGGGTCTTTGGGCAAGTTCGCCGGATCGACCGCCGCGAGCATGTCGGTCTGAAAGGTCGCCACAGCCTCGGCGATCTCGGCCTGCTTCTTCGCCTCGCCTTCCTGTTGCTTCGCGACGGTTGCCTGCTTGATGGCCTCGGCCTCCTGTTCTTTAGCCTTGGCTTCCTGCGCCACCGCCTCAGCACGCGCCGCCTCCGTCCGCTGGCGCTGTTCGGCTTCCGCAATCTGCGCCGCGACGGCCACGTCGCGCTGCTCGCTGGCAACCATCGCCTGCCACGCCGTGCCTGCGAGGCCGAAGATCAGCGCCGCCGCCACCGCACTGCCCGCCGCGACCGGGCCTTTGTTGCGCCGGATGATCTTCTTGACGCGATATGACGCGCTGGGCGGGGCGGCGAGCACCGCCTCGCCGCTGAGGTACCGCTTGATGTCCAGACCAAGACTGTTGGCCGTCTCATACCGCCGCTGGCGGTCCTTGTCCAAGGCCTTCATCACGATCCAGTCCAATTCCCCACGCACGATCGTGTCCAGACGTTTGGGCTCGGTGCGCCGCTTGGCGGCGATGCTGTTGATCGTGTCGGTATTGGCGCTCAGGCGGGTGCTGGGCTTGGGCGGCTCGACCTCGCGGATGATCCGCTGAATCTCGGCATACGCCGCGGAGCGGAGTTCCTGGCCCGTGAAGGGCGTCGTGCCCGTGAGGAGTTCGTAGAGCAGCACGCCCAGGGAGTACACATCGGTGCGAGTGTCGATGTCCAACGAGCCTTCGGCCTGCTCGGGGCTCATGTACTCCGGCGTGCCGATGAGCTGGCGGTGCTCGGTGAAGAGCGTCTTCTCCGTCAAGTTGCTCGCCGTCGCTTTGGCGATGCCAAAGTCAATGACCTTCGCGTGCGGCCGGCCGTCCTGCGTGGCTACGAGGATGTTGCTGGGCTTGATGTCCCGGTGGATGATTCCCTTGGTGTGCGCGTGCTGCACGGCGTTGCAGACCTGCGAGAACAGATCAAGCCGATCTTCAATGCTCAGGTTGTGCTTGTCGCAGTACTCAACGATCGGATCGCCCTTCACCAGCTCCATCACGAAGAAAGGCCGTCCGGCGTCGGTCGCTCCGGCATCCAGGACCCGCGCGATGTTCGGATGGTCCATCATCGCCAGCGCTTGCCGCTCCTGCTCAAACCTCGCGACCACCTGGCGCGTGTCCATTCCGAGTTTGATGATCTTCAGTGCGACTTTGCGTGAGACCGGCTTCTCCTGCTCCGCCATGAACACCGAGCCGAAGCCGCCTTCGCCGATGAGTTGCAGCAGCTTGTACGGACCGATCCGGGTGCCCGGGCCTTCGCCGACGGGCGCAGCGAGCGTGGCGGCCGCCGTGGAGTCGGCGGTGGGCGCTTCAACGAGGAGGCCCGCCGTGGGCGACGCCAAGAACTTCGCCGCGCCATCGTGCGCGCGAAGCAGTGCTTCGACCTCCGCTCGCAGGGCCGCGTCGTCGCCGCACGCACTCGCGAGGTACCCCTCGCGCTGCGCCCGCTCGAGGTCGATCACTTGCTCAAAGATCTCTTGCAGCCTTCCAGCCATGAGTTCATTCCTTCACGCCCGCTCTTGCAAGCGTTGAAACAGCCACGCCCTTGCGAACGCCCAGCGCCGATCCACCGTGCTTATCGAGAGCCCCAGCACTTGGGCCGTCTGCTCGACGCTCAGACCCGCGAAGAACCGAAGCCGAACGACCGCCGCTCCGTCGGGTGACTCCGCCTCCAAGCGACGAACCAGATCATCGAACTTCACGATTTGCTCGGGCTCTTGCTGTGACAACGCGGCGACATCCTCGAAGTCGTTCGCACACTGTCGTCCCACCGCCTCCCCTCCCCCACCCCCGCCCCCTCGCTTGAGCCGCAAGCGCCCCTTGGCATGATCGAGCAGGACTTGCCGCATGGCTTCCGCTGCAGCCGCGTAGAAATGTCCGCGTCCCTCCCAAGGAACCTGGCGCGGTCCCGACAACTTGATATACGCCTCGTGCACGATCGCCGTCGCCGACAGAGTGTGCCCCAGGCGCTCCCCTGCCAGGCATAGTTGGGCGGCACTGCGCAGTTGCGCATAAACAAGCGGCAAGAGGCGATCGGCAGCCGCTTTGTCTCCATTCGCCGCCGCGGCCATGAGCACGGTGGCGTCCTGAGGCGTGGCAAGGGGCTGGGGAGTGTTGGGATCACCTCCTGATGAGGGTTCGGTTGAAGGCATCACCCAGATCCTAATCCTGTTCAAGCGGGAGAGATGCGAGGGCAACTGTGCTGCGGTTCGCGCTGCCGATTCGACAACACCGCGACCTGGGCGAGATCGTGCCCAGGTCGCGGTGATCACTGTTTGCCTGTTGGTCCGGCCTCGATCAACGACGGCGACGGGCAACCATCAGTCCGCCAAGACCGAGCAGCGCCGCCGCGCCCGGCCCGGGGATCGTGACGACCCAGCCTCGTGGCTCGCCGTTGAACACCCCCTCACCGACGATGGTTGTTCCGTCGGCCGAGATGTCACGCGTGTAGTCCAACTCCCACCCGGTGAGATCCACACCGAGCGTCGGAAGATACGTGTTCAGGTCAACGGTTCCCAACTCCTGCGACCAGAGCGTCGCCGTTGCTTCGAATCCAAAGAAGCTGTAGCCGCCAACGAGTGAGCCATCGTCGCTCACCGTGAACGCAATCGCGTTGGTAGCGCCCGGTAGCATGCCGATGTTCTGGGCAACGCCGTTGATCCAGATGACGGCATTGCTGCCACTGACACCAGCGATAACAGAGCCGTCGACGTTCACCCCCCACGCGCTCGAGGCACCATCGCTAGGTGAGAGCAGACCCAGACTTTGCATGCCCCCGACCTCGGTCCAGGCGAATGCACGGTCGCCATTCGACGTGCCCGCGATGCCGATGATCGTGCCGCCGTCGCGGCTGACTTTGCGGCCCTCTGAGCTTGTCCCGCCGGGCAGCGTGCCGAGGGACTGCATACCGCTTCCGTCGGTCCAGCGAAACGCAGTGGTGTTGAAGTCCGCATCAAACGAAAAACCCGTCACAGTGTTGCCGTCACCGCTGACGCCAGAACCAACGGAAGCTACGCCGCCGGCAGGCAGACCCAGGTCCTGCATGCCCCCGGAGGTTGTCCAACGATGCGCACGGACCGTCTCTTCCGGAGAACTGAAGAACACGCCGCCGACAATCACCGACCCGTCGGAACTGATGTCCTCCGCCGAGGTCGCGTAGGCACCGGGGAGCGTTCCGATACCGACCAGCCCGGACGACGTCCAGCGATACCCAGTTGCCATGTCAACGTTGGCAGCGACCGCAGTGCCATTGGCGCTGACGGCGGACGCACCGGAGAAAGCCCCGCCGGACGGCAAGCCGATGCTCGTGATGGACTGGGCCAGGGTGCACGTCGCTGTCGCCATCACGCCTGCAGCAGCCACAAAGCAGGCACCTGGGGTCAAACGACTGTAACGGATGAACGAAACGCCTGCTCGGATACGCATGAAACTGCTCCAATTCTATAGAACGACTCCAAGCTCGCCCAGACCACACATTGGCTGCGCGAACCCGATCTCCGACCTCCAAGCGACGTCACAGCGTGCAGCCCTCACGATTTCCCCAACTTTCTGATGGATGGACTGCGGGGCTTTACAAGTAGGCGACACAGATTGCGCGTCGAAATGCCTAGGTCCGGATCTGCCAAAGAACACGACGACAACACTCGCAGTTCGGTGTGCCGAGAGCGCTTAGCGAGCCCGTATCCTGATGACGGAACGTACTTGATGTGGTGGAACGCGTATAGGGATTCAGCACTTGCCGAGGCCTTCTGGCCTACTGACTCGCGTACGGAGTAGTTGAGCACCGCCTAGGCTGCAGGATGCGGGTTCCTGCATGGTTCCAGCAGGCCCGTTGATGGGCCAACGACTCCCTCGCTGCGCTCTGTTTCCCGTTAACCAAACGGGTGCGAACAAAACCACCCTTCGAGCACGTCCGAGAAAGAATACAGAGAACGGTTCGAGACGGTTGTGGATCGGGAGCTTCAAGGGCCTGGGCGAACAGCCCGGGCCCGTTTGGTTTACGGGGCGTGAGAGTGCGGTGCGATCGGCATCGCGACACAACCCGCGATGTCGCGGCGGATTTTGAGGGGTTTGCTAACAGCGTGGTTTGTGGTGCGCTCTCTGGTTTGCCAGAAGAGTTGATGGGTTTATCCACAACCACGGAACAACCACGGCGAGGTTGGGTGCGCTCTCGGTTTTTGAGAGAGAGCAAACCCGGCGGTTAACGGGAGGGTTGTGGATAGGGTGGTTGAGATGCTGGGTGCGTCGTGGGGACACCGTCGCGCGATCGTACGAAGAATGGCCTCAAGCCACAGGATTCACGTTCTGGGCGTGCGCCTTGCCGCTTTGTGCGTCGTCATCCGGGCACGCCAGTCCGGTCAGGAAGTCCGCAGCCCAGCGATAGATGTTGAACTCCTCGATCCGCAGTCTCATGCGCGTCATTCTGCTGCGACTTTCTTTCGGGCTCATCGAGATGGCTCGGTAGATCGACTCCGCAAACTCCTCCGTGTCGTACGGATTGATGATCAGGGCCTCGGGAAGATCGCGAGCGGCCCCGGCGAACTCGGACAACACCAGCACGCCGCCGCCCTTGTGCTGATTACTCGACTCGGTGTGCTCGGACTTGGCAGCGACGTACTCCTTTGCAACCAGGTTCATGCCGTCGTGGAGCGAACTGACGATGCAGATGTCGGCGAGCTTGAGGAACGCATAAACGGTTGGGCTGTCGTGATGGCCGACGAGGAATCGGATGGGCTTCCAGGTCTCGGTCTGCAACTTCCAATTCACGGCATCCGCCATGGTTTCCAACTCTGAGACCAAGTCGCGATACCTCGGAATGTGCGTCCGGCTGGGCGCGCCGAGTTGGATGAACGTGAACTCACCTTTGAGTTCAGGATGCTTGTCGAAGAGCCGTTCAATTGCCTTGAAACGCTCCGCGATGCCTTTGGTGTAATCGATGCGATCAACACCGACCGCGACGGTGATGCCGTGCAACTGGTGCTGCGATCGGATGGTCTGTTCCTGCGCGGCGAGTTCCTCGGGATTCGCCACGCCACGTTCTGACCACGGTTGCACGCTGATCGGGTACGGACGAACGAGCGCGGTATGGCCTTTGAGGTCTGCCGCGAACCTGTCCCAATCAAGCCTGGCCTCGATCATGCGGTCGACCGTGTCGAGGAAGTTGTTGCAGTGCTGCTGAAGGTGAAACCCGATCAGATCCGCGCCCAGCATGCCTTGCAAGATCTCAACGCGATATGGGCAGATGCGGAAGGCCTCGGGATTGGGCCAGGGGATGTGCCAGAACAGACCTACTCGAAGGTCGGGTCGCTTTGCCTTGATCATTCCGGGTACAAGCGCGAGTTGGTAGTCTTGCACCATGACCACAGCGCGTTCGCGGCCAATCTCTTCGAGAACAGCATCGGCGAACCGCTGGTTCGCGCGCATGTACTGCTCCCAATCGCCCGCACGGAACACGGGACGCTCGTGGGTCAAGTGGCACAATGGCCACAGCCCTTCATTCGAAAAGCCGTAGTAGTACCCCTGCTCTTCCTCTTTGGTGATCCATACACGGCGCAGGGTGTAACGCGGATCTTCGGGCGGGACTGGCACGCAGCCCTTCGCATCAGACATCATCCGATCCGCGTCGCCCGCGCCGTGAGCAACCCACAGCCCCCCGCACGCGCGGAGCACAGGGTCCAAACCCGTCACAAGACCACTTGCGGGACGGACGAGAACCGGCTCGCCGCCTTTCATCTGATGCATGTACGGCTCGCGATTGCTGACAACGACCAAGGGTTGTCCGCGAAGCGCATCGATAGCGTGTGCTCGAAGTCGATCTCTCGTCCACGCTTTGTCGGAACGCACGATGTCTCGGGCCGACTCCTGCTCCTTCGATCGGGCGGCTCGAAAGGACGCGGCAAGGTGCACGGTTTCATCGGCGAGGCGCGACACTGGGATGCCACGCGGCGGCAACTCCGGCAGGCTGCCGAATCGCAAACGCCTCATCCAATCGGCGAGCAGCAGCAGGGGTCGCTCAAACAACGCCCACGCCAACCCTGTTGTCACGAGGAACGTGCCTAGTGCGACGACGATTGCCCAACCAAGGGCTCGGACGAGCCCTCTGGTGTAGCGATCTTCCAAGTACAGCGCATCGTGCAGGACCACAATGGTCCCCATCGCTCGACCTGACTCATCGGGAATGAGTTGCACATGCAAATGCGTCGAGCCTTGGGCGTCCCTTACTAGCCGCGTCACATCCTCAGATGTACTGATGGCATCTGAAACGGCACCACTCATGCTCGGTTCAAGTTCCGCGATGCCCGCCCCTGCGGCAAGGAGCGTTCCATCCGCACGAAAGAGCGCGAGTCCAAGGAGTCGCGAGTAGCCATCCAGCCGTTCACCAAGCATCGCTTTGGCAGACTCGATGTCCACGCTGAGCGCTGTTCGAGAGACCGGCACCATGCGATATGCGAGCAACTGGCTACGGCGGCCAAGATCATCGAGCCCTTGCCGCTGCTCTCGCTTGGACTGAGCCCAGAGCAGCGTGGCGGTGACGACTCCGACAAGGATTGCCAGCATCAGACCGAAGCGCAATGACCTTGAACTGAGCGGACGAGTGGTCATGGCTGTTGACTCCCACGAAGCGTGGCGGCTTCGACATCGAGGATGGAATTGATGAGGGCGAGGTGTGAGTAGGCTTGGGGCAGATTGCCCAAGGCGATTTCGTATCGAGCGTCGAACTGCTCTGCCAGAACGCCGCGGGGACCGACGCACGCGAGCATGCCATTCAGCAGATCGCGAGCTTCCTCGTCGCGACGCAACGTCAGCATGGCGCGAATGAGCCACGCAGTGCACAGATGAAATCCGCCTTCACGCCCGGGAAGCTCATCGTCATATCGATATCGGAGCACGACGGGTCCCGTGCGGAGCTCGCGTGCAACCTTCTCGACCGTCTCTCGCCAGCGAGGATCTTGCTCGGACACGAGTCCAACGAGGCCAACCGCCAGAGCCGCGGCGTCGGGTTGATCGCTCTCATATGCGGCCGAGAAACACCCCGCCCGCTGGCTGAATCCGTGGGCCAGTACAGCGGCTCGGATCAATTCGCGCAGTTCTATCCAGTGCGAGATGTCTTTTCCCGTCTCCATCTTGTGCAGCGTGATCGCGCGATCGACTGTGAGAAAGCACATCGCCTTCGTATGTACATGGTGACGTTTGGGTCCTCGCAGTTCCCAGATGCCGTGATCCGGCTCTTGCCAACGCGCTTCCACCGCAGAGACCATCGATCGGACCAGACGCCAATGCTCGGCAGAGAGCGGAGCACCGTGTTCAGCGAGCGACGCAATCAGGTCGACAATCGGCCCGAAAACGTCGAGCTGCACTTGCTGCGCCGCCGCGTTGCCGACCCGCACGGGGCGACTTCCACCGTACCCGGGCACTTCGCCGACTTCGCCTTCGGCGCCAAGATCTGCCCCGGTCAGCGTGTAGACGGGGCGCAACCGATCAGGACTCTCGCACCGCTCCACCACGGCAGCCAGCCAATCGAGAAATCGCAACGCCGTGCCGGTATTGCCCAGACGCAGCAAAGCTGAGCACGCAAGTGCAGCGTCTCTGGGCCAGCAGAATCGATAGTCCCAGTTGCGACTTCCGCCAAGGTGCTCTGGCAGGCTCGTGGTCGCTGCGGCGGCAATCGCGCCAGTGGGTCCGTAGCACAACGCCCGGAGCATCAACGCGCTTTGTCGGAGTGTCGCTGTGTGCGTCCCACTCGCTCGAAGACTCTTGCACCAGTTCGACCAGAACAGAGAGGTTTCGGTGCGCCGCTGCGACTCTGATCGCGGATGTGGACGCGAGTTGGACGTGCCGTACCGAAGCTCCAAAACCACGGGCGTGGCGTCGAGGGCGACAATCGCTTCTGCAGACTGGTGGCGCCCTTCCGAACGAATCGTCCATTCCACACCCGGCGCATGAAGGACAATACTGTCCATGCAACCTTCGATCTCAAGACCAGAATCGCGAAGCGAGAGTCGGGTGGGTGAGCGACCGAAGTCCAGCCGAGGACTGAACGTGATCTTGACCTTTCCGCTCCCTTCGATCACTCGAATGAGATCGGCCCTGCCCGCACGCTGAAAAGCTCGTCCGCCGCCGCAGTCGAAGTAGTCGGTCACTGTGGCGTACTGCCAGTTGGTACGCAGCACCAGCGTGTCTGACTCGCAACGCTGGCTCACAGGTGCGACTTCTGAAGTGCCGTGGTCGTCACACGGGTGAATGCCGAAGCAACCGTGCTCGTCAGAGCCTAAGAGCGACGCGAACAGCGGCGGCGAATCCAGTCGCGGCAAGCACAACCACACGATGCGGCCCTGCCCGTCCACCACGGCACTCGTGCGCAGGTCACTGATGACCGAGAGCGTGTGCAAAGGTGTCAGCCTTCTCCCACTGAGCCACTCCTGTCGCTCTTCGACAAGTCGGGTGAGCAACTGGGCCACTTCATCAACGTCGCTCACTCGATATCCTGCACATGACTCCCCGAGCCCCACCTTGACACCCACATCACCCTGAACCAAGGCCGCAAATCCATGCTCGTCGGTCAAGTCGTCACCGACAAACAGCACTGCTGTCGCTCCGACCTTTCGGCGGATCTGTTCGAGAGCAATTCCCTTGTTGCTGCGATCGGTTGCGAACTCGACCACCATCGATCCCAGTCGAACCGTCAAGTGACGCACGCCTCGCATTATCGCGCCGGTATGGTCGATAGCCCTCGCGACCACCTCTTCAGGAGCTTCTCGGTAATGAAGCGCGACACCTCGGGGCTTGCGTTCAACGCGGACGCCTGGAAAGGAGTCGGCCAACTGCCCCAATTGGGTTGTCACCGTGCCAAGCTCAAGGTGCGCTTCTTGAGAGAGATCGGTAACGGGCGAATCGTCGACTTCGGCACCGTGGCTCCCGACGACATGAATGGTTGGAATCGAGGCGAACTTCTGAACCAGATCAGCTCGAGGCCTGCCGGATATCACGGCCACGTGAGTGTGGGGCTGCGACGCCAGTCGATCGAGCGCTCGAAGCGACTCCGCATGGGTCGTTGCATCATCCGAGTGTGGGACGAGTCGAGACAGCGTGCCGTCGTAGTCGCACGCGACCAAGAGGACAGGCGCACCCGCGACGCGCTCGCACAGACTGCTGATCGTTCGCTGGGTTGTGGCGTTTGCGTTGTGCATAGTGGCGAGCGATGGCTCGGTATCAGTTGTTTTTTTCACAGAACCAGCGACGAGGCCTGCCGTGCGTCGCCGCGTTACCGACGCCGCGTCGTGCAGTGCACATGCGAAGGCCAGGGTGTCGAACCAAGGGTTCACTCACGTTATAGCCCGCACCGCGGTTTGTGTTCCGTCGTATGACTAGACGAAATCCCGATGGGGAGCATTCGTGAAGGGTTCCGCGAAAAAGTGCCTCGTTCACACAAACGTCGGAAGACGGCTTGAGCGGAAGCTCCTGCGCTCGTCATGTTCTTGGTGCAACGCGGCAAGCGTGTCGGGATATGGCGTGTCGTGGTGCCAGGCGGGTTCCCGCGCCCATCGGGGGCGTCGGGGGCGATCTTGCCGTTGGCTTAGACTACGACGCACCAAGTGGCCTGACGCCGAAGCAAGACCAAGCGATCCTGGCGTTGCTCAGCGAGCCCACGATCAGCAAGGCTGCCGGTGCACTGGGTGTATCGGAACGGACGATCCACCGCTGGCTCGAAGATGAGACGTTCCACCGCGCGTTCCGCAAGGCGCGGCGTGAAGCGTTCGCGCAGGCGATTGCCGTGACCCAGAGGTACGCGCCGGTGGCCGTGCACGCGCTAGCGAAGGTCATGACCGACGGCAGCGTGCAAGCGAGCGCGCGGGTGTCGGCGGCGACGGCGTTGCTCAAGTTCAGCCGCGAGGCGCTTGAACTCGATGACCTGGCCGCGCGGATCGAGGCGTTGGAACGAGATGGGCAGCGTGTGGAAGCCCGCGCTAGCGGCACCTCGCACTGGTGACGCTGTGCTCAGTTCGTTGCGGTAGTATCGCGACGATGGGTCACACCCAGCACGCCAACTGGCCAACCGATCTGCCTAAGTTGGTCACCACCACGATCTCGCCGCTGAACGCGAAGGTCCGCGAGAATCGCCAACGTTCACGCACTGTCGCGAATTGGGCGGAATCACTCGATCCCCGCCGTTCGGGGCACGGAAAAGGAGGGGCCAACGGGTTGGTACTTGCTAACCAATGGTAACCGCACCCCCCCTATCCCCTCCATCGGTTTGCTCATCGCCAATATCCGCCACCAGCCGGGAATGACGGGCCTTGACCAACCCGTGCGCTGCTCTACTTGCGGGATCGTCACGCTTCTTGATCCCAGACAACGGATCAACCCGATCCGCGACGTTGTGCGGCACGCGAGCAACTCGACATCGCCTCCAATGCGGCGATGGGCTTCCCGCCCAATCACCCGGCGATGTGGCACGCGGTAGCGATGGTCGAGGTTCTTCGAGCGCCGGTACGTGGGCGATCAGGCGGGGCCGCGTCTGCTCGCCCGCATCGTTTCCCAATGCGGCGACGTGGCGCTCTACCCGCCCGCGTACTTCTACCCGACCGTCGGGGAGTTGAAGTTGAATCCCGGCGCGGAGCATTTCCTTCTGGGTGCACGCATGTTCGCGGGGACGTGGGTGGAAGAACAACGATCACGCCACCAGGGACTTTTAAAGGCCGAAAAACAATCAGTGGCTCGCTCTTGCGCTAGGCCTCTGCGAGCCCCTCGCGGATCGCCAGCCGCATGAGGTCAGCTCGCGTGACGACGCCCAGTTTGCGCATAATGCGCTTCTGGTGTCCGTCGACTGTCTTGACCTCGCGGGACAGTTGCTCAGCGATTTGATTCCTCGATAGCCCTTTGCCGATCAGTCGGAGCACTTCCACCTCGCGCACCGAGAGGGTGCTCAGCGGCGTGACGGGCCTGCCATCGAGCCGGCTCGTGGCGCTCTCACGCGTAGCCAACGAGGGGCGAACACCGGGGCCCGCCGGGGCGACCGGCTTGCATCGTTCCTTCACCTTTGGACCCAGTACAAAGGTCCCTGCTCGACCTCGCACGACCTCGCGGATACCCGCGACGATGGCGGCCAGGTCATCTGACTTGGCGAAGTAACCCCACGCCCCGCACTTGTACGCTGCATCGATGTACCCGTCGCGGATGTGGGCGCTGAGGATGATCACGCGTGTCTGCGGGTGCATGTGGCGCAAGCGATCGGCGGTCTCGAACGCGTCGGGACCGGGCATCTCGATGTCCAGCAGCACTACTCCGGGCTTCAGTCTCCCCACCTCGCCGAGCAACCGCTCGGCGGATGGGAGTGCCGCGATGCAGCGAATCGACGGATCCAACGAGAACTGGGCCTTGAGCCCTTCGATCAACACCGCGTGGTCGTCCACGCACATCACGCGGATGCCGGAGCCATCGTCAACAGGTGACGTGACGGCGGCCTTCGGCGGGATGGTGCGAGCCTTCTTGGGCACGTGTGAGATCTAACTTGTCGCTGACGGGATCTGAGCTATCGCCTGGGCGATGAGGTCGCGCATGGTCCGGAAATCGCTGGACAGGGGAATCGTAACATGCTGGATCTGGGAAAGACGTCGGTCTCCGGCCTTCCGCGTCTGTCGCGCGCGATTCGGTTGGTCGGAATCCGTGACCCACAGGTCAGTGGCGACAGCCTCGCGGGTGCGGGCTGCGACCTTGAAACCCGCGGCCTCGAGCACGTGCCGGACAAGTGAGGCCATACGCGGATCGCCGACGTTGACCACCGCGTGACGGGCGGTTTGCACGGGGACCACGGGGTTGGCCGCCGGAAGCCACATCGTGACGGTGGTGCCCTTGCCCACCTCGGAGTCGATCTCGACACGGCCGCCCACCCGAGCCGCGACCTTGTGGACCAGAGGAAGACCAAGCCCCGTCCCGTGTCCGCGCGACTTGGTGGTGAAGAACAGATCGAATGCCCGACGCTTCACCTCCGGGGTCATGCCCGTGCCGTTGTCGGTGACCGACAACAAGACCCACCTTTGTCCCCCTGCTTCGGTCTCGGCGCGCGCTGCAAGTCGCACACGTCCTTGCCGGCGCTTGCGCGTCGGATCTGCTTCGAGCGTCGGGATCGCTTCGCCTGCGTTGACCACAAGATTCAGCACAGCCTGAGTGAGCAGATGCGGCGCAACACCCACAGGCGGCAGTTCGTTCGCAAACGATGCCGAGAGCTTGACGTGCCTCGGGACGGCCTTGCTGACGACGACCCCAGCAAGGGTCCACCACTCACGAACGTCCGACGCTGGTCCATCGGGGTGCGAGTTGTCCGGATTCTGAGCGAGGAAGTGCAGCCCGTCGGCGAGTTTCTGAAGGTACGCGACGCTGGCGGCGATGGCTTGGACTGCGGGGCGGATGTCTTCAGGGGCCTGGGATGGAGTGGGCGATCCCCTCTTGCTTGGCGTCCCTTCCGTCTGGCCGAGTAGGCGGCTGCTCGCCGCGAGGAGCACGTTGACTTGTGCCCGGACGGGGAGCAACACGTTGTTCATGTCGTGGCCCAGGCCAGCGGCGAGCGTGCCCACCGAGACCATTCGGTCGGCCAGGCGCAGGCGCATGTGTGCCTGCTCCAAGGCCCTGGTCTGCTCGGTAACCAGATCCTGAAGACGCTGGCGCTCGTCATTTTCACGCTTCCCTTCGTGCTCTCTACGGTCCGGTGCGTCAGAAAGGTCGCGGATGATGCCAACGAACAACGGCCCGGCGCGAGTAGGGATATCGGCTCGAGAGACAGACAGTTCGATAGGAAAGCTCGTTCCGTTCTTACGCTGTGCCTCAAACCGGCGCCGAGTGTTCAGCACTCGCGTCGTGCCTGTCGCGGCGTAACGCTCGAGATTTCCGTCGTGTGCCGAGCGGTGCGGCTCGGGCATGAGCACACTGACGTTGCGTCCGATGAGTTCGCCTGGTGTCCAGCCGAACACACGCACCACCGAGTCGCTGGCGGACTCAATGGTGCCAAAGGCGTCGATGGTGATGATGGGATCGAGCGCTGCGGCCAAAGCGGCTCGGCTATGGGCATCTGGGGACGAGTCTAATTGACGCCGAGTGCGGGCCATGAGGGATCATCGTATCGCGCCCTTGCAGAACGGCCCGAAACGCCGGACAGGTCCCCGCCGATGGCGGAAGTTTCCGCGTTGAACAACCGGGCGCGGTGCGGAATCATGCTGCATCGAGGAAAGCACCATGAGCAAGCACAACATCCATGCCGTCGCTGAGGACATCATGACCGCTGAGCCGGTCTGCGCCGAGCCATCCACCACGATTCGGCAACTCGCCCACCTGTTCGAAGAGAACGAGGTCTCGGGCTGCCCGGTTGTGGACTCACAGGGCAAGGTGATCGGTGTGGTCAGCAAGACCGACCTGATCCGCCGATGCTCGGAGGGGACGGCGGAGATACCGCCAGCGTACCTGTTCGAGGTCGTGTGCGAGCAGGGCGAAGGAAACCTGGAGAGCGTGGGCGATGTCAGCGGTCCGATCCCCGAGCCGCTGATCTGCGTGCAGGACTTCATGACCGAGAGCGCCGTGACGGTGCGTCCGAGCGCGCCGGTACATGAAGTCGCGGCACTCATGGCGGACAGGCACATCCACCGGGTGGTGGTCGTGGACGAGGAGCAGTTTCCCCTCGGCATGATCACGACGCTCGACGTTCTGAAGGTCTTTCCGCGTCCCGAGCAATAGGGCTCGGCGTGTATCGCCGTATGTATCGCTGTGGCGAAGAAGGTGACATTCAACCCGTTAGAGAACAAAAAGGAGTACCGAATGAACTCGTCCAAGACCATCGTGAAGCAGACCCTGACCAATGACATTGATCTCCGCCGCTCCGCCGAAGCGACCGCGGGCACTCTCGGGCGCAAGGTCGGTCAAGAGCCTCACATCGAGATCACGCCCGACCGCATCCGCATCCGGGCCTACGAGATCTCTGTGGCTCGCAACGGCGGGCCGGGAGATGCAACCGCTGACTGGTGCCAGGCCGAGCGGGAACTCAATGGGAAACCCGACGCGGGGCCCGTGTGCGGTGACTCCATCGCCGACTCGGCCGTGCTCGACATCAAGACCCGTCCTGAAGCCGAGCGTCGGCCGGCGACGGCCGTCCGCGATGGGCTGTAGCACGCGGCTTCATTCGGCGTCCTCCGTTTGATCTAACGCGCACTCGCGGCGCGACCTCGTACGTCGCGCTGCGATTTCGATCTTCCCAAACCTCTCTGGAGATGACCATGCCCGAGACGACCATGAAGTGCTTCGTGATGCGCGGGATCGGCAAGGTCGCGGTGATGGACAAGCCCATGCCGCGCCCCGGCCCCAACGACGCCATCATCCGCACCACCGCCGCGCTCATCTGCACCAGCGACACGCACACCGTTGCTGGCGCGATCGGCGACCGCCACGACCTCACGCTCGGGCACGAATCCGTCGGCGTGATCCACGAACTCGGCGATGCCGTGAAGGATGTGGGTTTGTTCAAGGTCGGGCAGCGCGTCGCCGTCAACGCAATCACGCCCTGTTACGCCTGCGACAACTGCCAGCGCGGCTACTCAAGCCAGTGCGGCGGGATACTGGGTGGCTGGAAGTTCGCCAACATCAAGGACGGCGCGATGGCCGAGTACTTCCACGTCAACAACGCCGTCGCCAACCTCGCGCCGATCCCCGACGGCCTCACCGATGAGCAGGCGGCGTACTGCTGCGACATGCTCTCCACAGGCTTCATGGGCGCCGAGTTTGCCAACATCCCCATCGGCGGAAGCGTCGCCGTCTTCGCCCAGGGCCCGGTCGGGCTCATGGCCACCGTCGGCGCACGCCTCTGCGGCGCTGGGCTCGTCATCGGCGTCGAGTCCATGCCCAACCGCATCGCCATGGCGAAGAAGTATGGCTGCGATGTGGTCGTGGACTACTCGAAGAAGGACCCGGTCGAGGCGATCATGAAGATCACCGGCGGCAAGGGCGTGGACAGTGCCATCGAGGCCCTTGGCTCGGCCAGAACCTTCGCCGCTTGCGTGAGTGCGACGCGTCCGGGCGGCACGATTTCCAACATTGGCTACCACGGCGACGGCGAGATGGTGCCGATCCCGCGCCTGGACTGGGGTGTGGGCATGAGTGACAAGACCATCCGCACCGCACTGTGCCCGGGCGGCAGCGAGCGTATGGGCCGCCTCCTGCGACTGATCGAGTCGGGCCGCGTGGACCCACTCGCACTGACCACGCACCGCTTCCCGTTCACGGACATCGAGAGAGCGTTCAAGATGATGCAGACCAAGCAGGACGGAATGGTCAAGCCGCTCATCACGTTTGGATAACCGGGCCCCCGCAGTCGAACTCGCTGGAGTCTCCCACATGAATGACATCACAAACCGAGCCTTTGCTGTGGTTTCCAGCAGCATCCAGACTTCTCGCACCGGAGACACGGCTCCACTCGTGGTCGCTCTCTCGTCGATCTCCATCGACGATGTCGCAATCGTCGGCGGCAAGAACGCTTCGCTGGGCGAGATGATCCGCGAACTGACGCCCCTGGGCGTGAGGGTGCCCGACGGGTTCGCCGTCACTGCCGAGGCGTTCCGTCTGCATCTGCGTGAGGCGGGAATCGAGGAATGGGTGTACGGACAACTCGACGGGCTGGACGTGGCGGACACGCGGGCGCTGGCGGAGCGGGCGGCCCGCATCCGCGAGAGGATCGCCACCGCGCCGCTGCCGATGGCGGTGCGCGAGCAGATCATGGCGGCCTACACCGGGCTCTCGCGTGGTGAAGTGACGGGCGACGGTGCGGCGCGGACTGAGGGCAGTGGAGTCGATGTCGCCGTGCGCTCGTCCGCGACCGCCGAGGACTTGCCCACCGCATCCTTCGCTGGTCAACAGGAGACGTACCTCAACGTCTGCGGCGCAGACGCCTTGAACACAGCCGTGCGGGCGTGCATGGCGTCGCTCTTCACGGATCGCGCGATCGTCTACCGCGTCCACAACGGATTTGCGCATCGGGCCGTAGCCCTCTCGGTGGGCGTGCAGCGCATGGTCCGCAGCGATCTGGCGTGCGCCGGGACGATGTTCACGCTCGACACCGAGAGCGGGCACCGGGGCGTGGTCGTCATCGACGGCGCGTGGGGGCTGGGCGAGACGGTGGTGCAGGGCCGAGTCAACCCGGACGAGTTCTGGGTACACAAGCCGACCGCGAAGGCGGGCAAGCGGCCCGTGATCCGCAAGGATCTGGGCGATAAGGCTGTGAAGCTCGTCTACGCCGGCGCGGGGCTGGTCGCACCGCGGAGCGTCAAGGAGATGCCGGTGCCCGCGGCGGATCGACGCCGCTTTGTGATCACCGACGACGAGGCTCTGACGCTGGCCCGATGGGCGATGATCGTCGAGGACCACTACACCGCCAAACGCGGCACCGATATGCCGATGGACTTGGAGTGGGCCAAGGACGGGCAGACGGGCGAGTTGTTTATCGTGCAGGCCCGGCCCGAGACCGTGCACTCGCAGCGGGGCGTGGGGGGCACGCGGGGAACCATGCTCGAGACGTTCCGGCTTAAGGGGAAGGGCCGTGCGATCGTCACCGGCAAGAGCGTCGGTGCCCGCGTGGGCACAGGCATCGCCCGCGTCGTCCGCTCCACCGACGATCTGCACCACTTCAAGCCCGGCGAGGTGCTCATCGCCGAGATGACCGATCCGGACTGGGAGCCCGTGCTCCGCAAGGCCGCGGCGGTGGTGACGGACCGGGGCGGTCGGACCTGCCACGCGGCGATCGTGTCGCGCGAGATGGGCCTGCCGTGCGTCGTCGGTACTGGCAGCGGCACCGAGGCGATCAAGGACGGGCAGACCGTGACGGTCTCGTGCGCGGAGGGGGATGTGGGAACGGTGTACGAGGGCGCGGTGCCCTTCGAGCACGAGTCGCTCGATCCGGCGAGCCTGCCCGTGTCGCCGGTGCCGCTGATGCTCAACCTCGCCGATTCGGGCAACGCCTTCCGGCTGGGCTGCCTTCCGGCGTCGGGGGGCGGCGCGGTGGCGGGGGTGGGATTGATGCGGGTCGAGTTCCTCGTCTCGAACTGGATCGGCGTGCACCCGATGGCGTTGGTCCATCCCGAGCGCGTGGCCGATCCCAAAGTCCGCGCGGAGATCCGCCAGCGGGCAGCGGCGGCGGGGAACGGGACCGACCTGACAGAGTTCTTCGTGTCGCGATTGGCCGAGGGCGTCGCGCAGATCGGGGCGGCGTTTTACCCACGGCCGGTCATCGTCCGCTTCAGCGACTTCAAGACCAACGAGTACGCGGGGCTCTTGGGCGGAGAGACCTTCGAGCCCAAGGAAGAGAACCCCATGATCGGCTGGCGCGGGGCCTCGCGCTACTACGACGAGCGGTACCGCGAGGGGTTCGCACTGGAATGCGCCGCGATCCGGCGCGTCCGCGAGACGATGGGCCTGACCAACGTCATCGTGATGATCCCGTTCTGCCGGACGCTCACCGAGGGCCGAGCGGTTCTGGCCGAGATGGCCAGGCACGGTCTGGGGCGCGGCATGAACGGGATGCAGGTCTACGTCATGTGCGAGATCCCCAACAACGTTGTGCTGGCGTCACAGTTCAGCGAGCTCTTCGATGGCTTCTCGATTGGTTCGAACGATCTGACCCAGCTCACGCTGGGCGTGGACCGCGACTCAGAGATGCTGGCTCACCTCTTCGACGAACGCGACCCGGGCGTCAAGGCCATGATCGAGATGGTCGTGCAGAAGGCTCACGCGAGCGGCCGCAAGGTCGGCATCTGCGGGGAGGCCCCGAGCAACTACCCGGACTTCGCGGCGTGGCTTGCCGGGATTGGCATCGACTCGATGTCGCTCAACCCCGATGCCCTCCCCGGCGTGGCGCGGACGCTGGCCAGCAGTAAGGACGGGGCCATTGGCAGCCGGGGGCAGCCGTTACCCGTGTGAACACGCCCGATCGCGGACTTTTCCGCGTTGCTGGTGCGAGGCGGTCACCTCTACAAGTTGTGTCTGAAGGAGCCATCAATGTCTGCGACCCAGCCCGCCCCCACCGTTCAACTCGCCAGTCCCTACGCCTCCGTCGTCGTCGGTACCGACTTCACACCCTGCTCAGCGGTTGCGGTCAGCCAGGCCGCTCGCATCGCGGCGTTCTCGGGAGCGCCGCTTCACGTCGTTCACGTGATCGACACCACGGTCGTGGCAGAACTGGAGACGGCGCTCTCCGCGTATCAGCAGAGCATTCGTGAAGTACTTACGAAGGATGCCGAGAAAGCGTGGGGCGACTTCGCTGCGAAGATCCCCGGGGCTGCCGACCTGCCCGTTGATGTCTCGATCAACAACCGCATCGTCGGTATCCTGAACCATGCCCGCAAACACAAAGCCGATCTCCTGGTCATGGGAGCCTTTGGCCACCGTCGACCCGATGTGGGCTTCGGTACCGTCGCCACCGCGTGCGTCCGCAAGAGCATGACGGACGTGTTGCTCATACGCGACACGCAGGCGGGGCCGTTCAAGGTCGTGGTTGCGGCGGTGGACTTCTCCGAGACTTCGGCGCGGGCGTTGGCTCGCGCCGCGCTCGTCGCGGCCCAGGACGGTGCGGAACTTCACGTTCTTCACGTCTTCGCCGCCCCATGGCACCGCCTCCACTATCGGGCACCTGAGCCCATGGCACCGCCGCACCTCCAGAAGCAGTACCGTGATGCGTTGGAACGGCGGCTTGGCGACTCTGTTGGCCCCATCGCCGAGGCCCACAAAGGCCTGCGGGTGCGCCCCGTCTGCTACGACTATGCCGGGCACCGCTCGGGGATCGTCGAGTACGCCAAGAGCGTGTCCGCCGACCTTATTGCGCTCGGCACGCGCGGCCGAACCAACCTCCGCGACATCCTTCTTGGCAGCACGGCGGAGAAGGCTTTGGATGAATCGCCGTGCTCTGTGCTCGCCGTGAAGCCCGAGGGGTTCCACCACCCGCTCGCCGCGGGCGAGGAGCCGCGGCTCTATGGTGTGCGGCCGCAGTTCTGATCGGCCACTCTTGTGAAGGAGCCCCCCGTGGATCGCCTCAAGACCATCCTCGCCGCCATCGACTTCTCTCCCTGCGCCAACGACGGATTCGCGCATGCGATCAGGATCGCGCAAGAGCACGGTCCCGAGACTGAGGTCGTTGTACTTCATGCGGTCCAAACACTGCTGTACAACCGGGGGTGGCTTGATGCCGAGGCCGACGCGCTGCTGCCGACAACCAGCCAGTTGATGGACCAGTCGGTCGGTAGGATGCAGGCAATGGTCGCGGCCTGCGCTCCCTCGTGCAAGGTGCGCCAAGAGGTCGTCGCGGGTCACGCCCTGGGCACTATTCTTGAATGGTGTGATCGCATGCACCCAGACCTTCTGGTGCTCGGGGCCCACAGCACGCTGGACGCGTTCCGACACATGGGGTATGTAGCCTCGGGGGCCATCCGCAAGGCGACTGCTCCCGTGCTCGCTGTCCACGCGTCGTCCAGCCGTGCGTTCGGCCGCATGCTCGTCGCCACGGACTTCTCCGATACCTCCTTGGCCGCTCTCAGGCATGCCCTTCGCGTCGCTCCCACGGACGGCTGTGACCTAGAGATCATCCATGCCTTCCCCGATCCTTGGGCTGGTGTTGAGCCTCCGGATTGGCATCGAGCAACAGTGCCGGACTTCGCCGAGCGGTACGCGACGCGCGTGCGAGATCAGATCCAGGAGTGGGCGAAACCGATCCTGGCTGAGAAGCCGAAGGTGCGTGCGTCATTCACTGCGGTTCAGCACCCGAAGCCCGGCCAAGCGATCGTGGAGCGGGCTAAGCAGGGGGCGTGTGACCTGATCGCCATCGGCACCAAGGGCACGACGAATCTGCGCGAGCTGCTGCTTGGAAGCACGGCAGAGCGCGTCCTACGGGAAGTGCCGTGTTCCGTGCTCGCGGTGAAGCCGGATTGAGTTCCTTCAACGGTCGGGCGGGCAACACGAGCATGTACGACCGTTCCAACCCAGTATCTGGAGGTCCGACCGATGATCCACGAAGTGACTGGCGACATTCTCCTCTCCTCCGCCGATGCAATCGCCCACGGCGTCGCACCGAACGACCCGTTCCACAGTGGCCTCGCGCTTGCGCTGCGTGAGAAGTGGCCCGCGATGTACAAGGACTTCCGCCACTATTGCCAGACCGACCATCCCAAGTCGGGCTCGCTGTGGGACTGGGGCGGCGTGAGCGATGCGGCGGGCACCCCCGTGCGTCCGGTCGCGCTGCTCACGCAGGAGGGCGGGTACGAGCACGGCACCAAGCCCGGGCCGGCGAGCGCGAAGACCGTCAACCATGCCTTGAAGGAACTCCGCGAGTGGGCGGAACGTGAGAACGTGCGGAGCCTCTCGATCCCCAAGCTCTGCACGGGTGTGGGCGGAATGTCGTGGGAAGCGGTCGCTCCGCTGGTTCGCCAGCACTTGGGCTCGCTGAAGATCCCGGTCTACGTCTACACGACGTACCAGAAGGGCGTGAAGGCGCGGGAAGACAGGTAGACTCCCCGCAGGCTCACCCGCACCGGCACCACACACCTTCACGCACTTATCCCCTGGCCCCACGAAGGACCCACGATGCGCATCGCCATCTATTCCAGCAAACCCTACGAGAAGCCCTTTCTCGACGCCGCGAACGCGGATGCCGCGCACGAACTCGTGTACCTCGACGCGAGGCTCTCGACGACGACGGCCGATCTGGCCCGCGGCGCGCCCGCCGTCTCGATCTTCGTCGGTGACGACGCCTCGGCCCCGGTGCTCCGCGCGCTCCATGCGGGGGGCACGCGCCTACTCGCACTGCGCTCCGCCGGCTTCAACCACGTAGATGTCGCCGAGGCGGAGCGGCTGGGGATCACCGTCGCCCGCGTGCCGGCCTATTCCCCTTACGCCGTCGCCGAGCACGCCGTCGGGCTCATGCTCACGCTCAACCGCAAGTTCCACCGGGCCTACGCCCGCGTCCGCGAGCAGAACTTCGCGCTCGATGGCCTGATGGGCTTCGACATGCACGGAAAGACCGCTGGCGTGATCGGGACGGGCAAGATCGGCGAGGCGGTCTGCGCCATCCTCCGCGGCTTCGGCTGCCGTGTGCTTGCGTTCGACCCCGTGAAGAACCAGGCCTGCGAGGCAATGGGCGTGGAGTACGTCCCGCTCGCCGACCTCTACGCAGCGTCGGACATCGTCACGCTGCACTGCCCGCTCACGCCCGCCACCAAGCACCTCATCAACGCCGCGGCACTTGCCGCCATGAAACCGGGCGTGATGCTCATCAACACCAGCCGCGGGGCCGTCGTAGACACGCGGGCGCTCATCGCGGCCCTGAAGCGTGGGCACGTCGGCTCGGTCGGCCTCGACGTCTACGAGGAGGAGGGTGACCTCTTCTTCAAGGACCTCTCCGCCGAAGTGATCCAGGACGATGTCTTCGTAAGGTTGCTCACGTTCCCCAACGTGCTCGTCACGGCCCACCAGGGCTTCTTCACGCGCGAGGCGTGCGAGGCCATTGCGCGGACGACCATCGACAGCGCGACCGGCTTCGACCGCGCGGGAGCAGCAGGTGTGCCGGAGGCCAACCGCGTCTCTACGCGGCTCCTGAAGTAGGCGAACGCCAATGGTAGTGGTGCTGCTCTCGGCACCAGACTGCCACCTTGGCTCACGAGTACACGATCGAAAGCACCCCGGCCATCGCCGCGGCGATGAGCGCATAGGCCACGAGCGGACCGATCGTCAGCCACAGGACCGAAGCGACCGTGCCGCCCCCTTTGTTGCGGCCGTGCTCCGAGGGTGTCTTCTCCGACAATCCCAGCACTGCGCCCACGGCCACGATGTTGTGGATGCAGACCATGTTGCCCATCGCCCCGCCCGCGGATTGCATCGCGAGGACCGTGGCGCGGTCGAGGCCGAGCGTGCCCGCGATCGCGGCCTGGATCGGGGCGAAAGTCAGGTTCGAGACTGTGTTGGAGCCGGAGAAGAACGCACCCACCGCGCCC
>JALHOJ010000056.1 GCA_022843045.1 Phycisphaerales bacterium | reverse complement strand
CCGAAGCCGCCGCGACCACCACCGCCGCCGCCGCCGAAGCCGCCGCGACCACCACCACCGCCGCCGCCTTCACGCGGACGGGCTTCATTGACGGTCAGATCGCGACCATCGATGTTCTTGCCGTTCAGGGCAGCCATCGCCGCGTTCGCTTCCGCGTCATTGGGCATTTCGACGAAGCCAAAGCCGCGGGGGCGGCCGGTTTCACGATCCATCACCAGCGAGGCGGACGAGACCTGACCGTGCGCTTCGAAAATCTCGCGCAACTGGCCTTCGGTGGTCTTGAAAGAAAGGTTACCAACGTACATCTTCATACTGCGATTCCAAGCCCGAACTCTGACATGAAAAACCGGTGCTTGGATGCGGGCAGATGCAAAGCGTCGGTGACCAGAGGCAACGCCGACCCATGCCGGCGAGAACTTTGAGACCCGACAGTATATCCAGATCGCGCGAAGACAGCAAATCAATCGTAAACTCCTTGCTTGGGACACGTTCGGTACAAGTTCACCATCGCCTACGACGGCACCCACTTCTGCGGCTGGCAGAAGCAGGAGCCCTTCGCCCACGCCGCGCTCGAACAGGAATCCCGCTTCGCCGCCCGTGCCCCAGACAAGCGCCCCACCCGCGCCGAGCAGTCCGCCGCCGCCCACCCAGACGCCCCGCCCCGCATCGTCGAGCACCTCGCCCTCCGCGAAGGCGAAACCCAGCCCCGCGTCGCGATGCGCACCGTCCAGCACGTCGTCGAACAAGCCGTCCGCCGAGCCGTGCGCGAACCCATCACCCTCGACGGCGCCAGCCGCACCGACTCAGGCGTCCACGCCCGCGGCCAGTGCGGCGCATTCACCTGCACCGACGGCACCGGCGACGATGGAACCCCCGCCCCCGCCCACACCGGCTGGCCCATATCTCGCGGCACCGACTCCCTGCTCCGTGCCATCAACGCCAACCTCCCGCCCGACGTCCTCGTCACCGCCGCCGAGGTCGTCCCGCTCGAGTTCAACCCCATCTCCGACGCCACCAGCAAGGCCTACTCCTACTCCCTCCACACCGGCCGCACCCGCCCCCTCTTCGAGCGTGACTTCACCACCTGGGTCTACGACGACCTCGACGCCCGCAGGATGCACGAAGCCGCGCAGCACCTCGTCGGCACCCACGACTTCACGTCCTTCGCCGCCATGCACCACGGCCGCGCCACCACCATCCGCACCGTCTTCGCCTGCGGGGTCAGAGAGGTTGAAAGACAAGCAGGCAGCGAGGCACCCGGCATCGAGGCAGCAAAGGGCGGACGCCGGATCGTCATCGACATCACCGGCAACGGCTTCCTCTACAACATGGTCCGCATCATCGCCGGCACACTGGTCGAAGTCGGCAAAGGCCGCATGAGCCCCGACGCGATCCCGGCAATCCTCGCGGCAAACGACCGCCGCCAAGCCGGGCCGACAATGGCCCCGGAGGGGTTGTGCCTGGAGTGGATTCGATACAAATAGGCATTGGGCACTTGGCATCAGGCATTGGTGGAAGACCGTCGCGTAACCTGTCTTCTTGTCTTCCCCAGTGCCCAATGCCCAATCCCCAGTGCCTATCCGCCGCATCCTCCACATCTCCACCCGCCTCATCCTCGGCGGCTCGCAAGAGAACACCGTCCTCTCCTGCGAGGGCCAGGCCCGCCTGGGCCACGACGTTCACCTCGCCTTCGGCCCCATCTATGGCCCCGAAGGCAGCCTGCTCGAGCGCGTCGAGAAGTTCCGCACCGTTGACGGCCGCGCCATCACGACCCACGTCGTCCCGCACCTCATCCGCGAAGTCAGCCCCCTCGCCGATGCCCGCGCGTATCGCGAGTTGCGCCACCTGATCGAGCGCATCCAGCCCGACGTCGTCCACACCCACAGCAGCAAAGCCGGCATCATCGGCCGCATCGCGAGTTGGCGTTCAACTCCCCGCCCCGCCACCATCCACACCATCCACGGCCCGCCCTTCATGCCCATCGAAGGTCCGCCCGCGCAGCAACTCAAGATCGCCGCGAGCAACACCCTCTACGAAGCCGCCGAGCGCCTCGCCGCCGACCACTGCCACGCCATCGTCAGCGTCGCCGACGCCATGACCACGCAGTTCCTCGCCCGCGGCATCGGCAGCCCCACGCAATACACCACCGTGCGCAGCGGCATGGACACCGACCCGTTCCTGCACCCCGCCCCAGGCGAAGACCGCGCCACCATCCGCGCCGAGCTCGGCTTCACCAACACCGACTTCGTCATCGGCACCGTCGCGAGACTCGCCCAACACAAAGGCCACGACGACCTGCTCGACGCCCTCGCCCCAGCCCTGCGCGCAAACCCAACCTGGAAACTCCTCTGGATCGGCGACGGCTGGTGGCGCGAACGCCTCCTCACCAAAGCCCGTGACCTGGGCATCTCCGTCACCGAACTCGACACTTCACCGTCTCACCGCCTCACCGGGTCACCGTCTCAACTGACCCTCACCGGCCTCGTCCCCCCAACCGACATCCCCGCTCTCCTCCGCGCCATGGACGTCCTCGCCCACCCCAGCTACCGCGAAGGCCTCCCCCGCACCGTGCCACAGGCACTCCTCGCCCACGTCTTACCCATCGCCTACGACTGCGACGGCACAGGCGAAGTCTGCATCAACATGCACACCGGCCGCCTCGTCCCCACAGGCAACCTCCCCGCCCTCCGCGAAGCCATCACCTGGGCCGCGACGCACCCCAACGAGCGCGCCGCCATGACCAAAACCGGCCACCACCGCTGCCGCACCGATTTCAGCACCGAAGCAATGGTCCAATCCCTCGAGAACATCTACGCGCGCCACGTGCGCACCTAACCCCAACACTCTCCCCTTCACCGTCTCACCGTCTCACCGTCTCACCGTCTCACCGTCTCACCGTCTCACCGTCTCACTCTCGCACTCTCGCACCATCGCACTTTCGCTCTACTCCGCTCCCTCGATCCTCCCCACACACTCCCCAAATCCAATCGTGCGATACCCCTCCCGCTCGCACCACCCGCGGATCGTCACTTCATCTCCATCCGCCAAGAACGTCCGCGTCTCACCCGAGGGCAGCGTGATGGGCTTGCGAGGCATCGCCTTCCCGTCCGGCCCCCACCCCTGCCACGTTGATTCCAGCAGGCACCCGCGCGTCCCGGGCTCGCTTCCCGAAATCGTCCCGCTCGCAAACAAGTCGCCCGCCTGCATGTTGCACCCGTTGCTTGTGTGATGCGCCAGCATCTGCGCAAGCGTCCAGTACATGTCCTTGAACGCGTTGGACCGCGAAATCCGCATCGCCGCCGCGCCTTGCTCGCGCATTTTCGCGCTGCTCAGCCACACCTCCAGCGTGATGTCAAACCCGCCCAGTTCCTGATCCCGCTGATCCATCAAGTACGCCAGCGGCTGCGGATCCCCCGCCCCACGCGAGAACGCCTTGCACCGAAACGGCGCGAGCGCATCCATCGTCACGACATACGGCGAGATCGTCGTCGCAAAGTTCTTCGCCAGGAACGGCCCCAGCGGCTGATACTCCCACTTCTGAATGTCGCGCGCCGACCAGTCATTGACCAGGCACAGCCCCGCGAGATGCTCATGCGCCTCGCGAATCGAAATCGGCTTGCCCAGTTCATTACCCACCCCGACAAACGCCCCCACCTCAAGCTCATAATCCAGCATCTTGCAAGGTCCGAAGCTCGGCCCCGCCCCAGGCTCCCCTTCGGGCGGCGACTGCTGCCCCCTGGGCCGCACGATGGGCGTCCCCGACTCCACAATGCTCGACGCCCGCCCGTGATACCCGATCGGCACGTGCTTGTAATTGGGCAACAGCGGATTGTCCGGCCTGAACATGCTGCCCACCGTCGTCGCGTGGTGAATGCTCGCGTAGAAGTCCGTGTAGTTCATCACCGCAACCGGCGGCAACAACTCGCACTTCGCGACATCCAGCAACGCACTCTGCCGCAGCCGCCGCGCCTGCTGCCCGCCCGCCGGGCCATCCACCAGAAACTCCTGCAACTGCTTGCGCATCCCCGCCATGAGCCCCGGCCCATGCCCGAGCACATGGTTCAGCGCCACATCATCAAAGATGCTGTGCTCATGATGATGCGCATGCCCATCATGATCATCCGTGAGAATCCCCGCCTCCGCCAAGAGCCCCATGTCCACCAGCTTGTCCCCGATCCGCGCCCCCAGCACCACCGCTTCCTCGTCGGGATGCAAAAACGCGCACAGCGGCAGGTTCTGAATCGGAAAGTGCGATGAAGCGTCGTTCGCCGACTCCACCCACGACTTGAGCGACGGATCGTTGGTCTGATTGGGCTCGTATGGCATCGCCGAGTGTACGAGCGAGAGCGGGGCTCTCCACAACATCGCTTGCAGCACAGAGACACAGAGTTCAGGAGGAAAAGGAGCAAGAAAAGAGATGATGTCCCAGCAGCCTCAACCCACCTGCCCATCACTCATCACTCCGCATTCATCACTCCCACCACCCCTCTCCTCTTCCTCCTGATCTCTGTGTCTCTGTGCTGAACTCGAATCACCACCCGCTCAATACGAGTTCCGCTTCCGCACCCAAACCCCATCCGCCGCGTTGATGCTCGCCAGCACCGCCGCGATTCGCTCGCCCGTCTTCCCATCGCCATACGGATGCCGCATCGCCCGCAGGTCCAGCCCGCGCGCCTTCTCAATCGCCGTCAGCACCGCCTCGCGCTGCGCAAACCCGCAGTGCACCACATTCTCACACCGCTCCCGCCCGCCCTGCCTCGCCCCAACATCCACCACCGGCACGCCAAGAGCCGCCGCCTCGATCAGCCCCGCCGAGCTGTTCCCCACAAGCAACCCCGCATGCCGCGCACCATCCCACCGCCCGAATCGCTTGAGCAACCCCACAAAATTCTCGCGCGCCAGGTGCGCTTCGCTCCGCACGCTCGTCCCCGTCTTCGTGCTCTGCTCAATTGCCCGCACGATGCCCTCGCGCCCCGGATCAAAATTCGGCATCAGCGCCAGCACCCGCTCCCCGCGCTCCCGCAGCGCATCCAGCACGCTCGCCGCGCTCGCCTCCTCCACCTCCTGCGGCTGTCCCACCGGATGCATCAAAAAGACGCACGTGGGCTCACCCAGCTCGCGCCACGCCTCATCATCCATGACCGGAATGCCGCCAAGCTCATCCATCGCGGGCGACCCCACCATGTGAACCCGCCGCGCATCCTCGCCCATCTTGATGATCCGCTCCGCACTCTGCGCGGTCGCCGGAAAGTGCAGCCCCGCCAGCTTCGTTAGCGCATGCCGCATCGCCTCATCCGCGACACCCTCAGCCCGATCCCCGCCATGAATGTGCGCCAGCGCAAACCCGCCCACCGACGCCGCGATCCCCGCGGCAAACGCTTCGATCCGATCCCCCAGCACCACCACCCACTGCGGCCGCAGCTTCTCAAACGCCCGCCCAAACCGCGCCACCCCCCGCGCCATCGACTCAACATCTTCCATCCGCCCCGTCTTCCCCGCCATCTGCATCGGCACCACATCCGCAATCGCAAAGTCCCGCTTCACTTCCCGAAACGTCTCCGCAGGCAAGATCAGATGACTCCCCGCCGCGATCACCGCAAGTTCCAACTCCTCGCGCCCACCAATCGCCCGCATCACCGGCCGCAAAAGCCCAAACTCCGCCCGCGTCCCCGTCACCACACACACTCGCACCTTCCCCGCGCTTCCCCCTTCGCGCGCCGCCCCCTCGCCCTCGGGCAACTGCCCAGGCCGCGTCGAAGGATCACCATCCCAGCCATCGCCGATCATGCGGTGGCTCCCGTCGCAAACGGATTGATGACGCGGAGTCCCGGAATAGCCTCCCCTGGAAGGTCTTCAGAGAAGATCGTCGTCACGCCCGCATCCAGCGCCGCGGCGAAAATCAACGCGTCCCAGAACGAAACTTGATGCTTCTGCTGCAACACTTCCGCGCGATCCCACGTTCCCTCGACCGGCATAACGACGTGCAGCATCGCACGCATATCCCGAAGCCGATCCCACGCACGCTCGCGAGTCAATCCGAGCCGTTCAAATCGCGCGGCACTGGCGACAAACTCACAACCCACCTGCCAGAGCAGCACGCCATCTGCCAGCCCGCGCAACAACTCGCGGGCGCGAGCCTGCTTCACAAGATCGCGCTGATCAATCGAGTACAGAAGTACGTTGGTGTCAACGGCGTTCATGCAGCTGCTCTCGCGAGGGATACGCGCCGTCGGAGCGAAACTGCATCGCGTCCGCACGTTCAAAGAACCTGTCCCAAGCACGCCGCTTGTCCGCCGCGTCGCCATGCAGCGTCTCACGTGCCCGAACCGTCACGTCGAATCGGGCATGCTCGGGCAGTGACACCGGGTGAACAGGCCGAAGCACGCCGTTCTCAAACACCGCCTCAAACTCAAAGTTGTCGTTGCGGGCGACCATGGTGAATGATACGAGTCATCGTCGCAACGCGGCACACCCCGCAAAACCACGCGATCTACGCCAAGTCTTCCCACATCACCACACCATCCCCCTCTACATCCCGCGCCAGCGTCCTCCCCACCACACTCTCCATCTCAAACGCCGCAATCCCCGTCCCGGGTCGCTTGATCGTCAGATCGCTCCTCGTCAGCACATGCCCCGCCGGCATCGCCCGCCGCGTCACCACGCTCTGCCGCGAGACGCGCCGCACGTCTTCCTCAATCGGCAGCACGCGCTTGACCTTCGGCTGCTGCTCCTGCCGCTCGCGCATCCGAGCCACCAGTTCATACGCCGCGACCTCCTGCTCCATGCTCAGGAACGAATCGATGTACGGCTTGGCCCGCGGGTCCTGCTCATAGCGCTTCGCGATTCGCGCGTACGCGCGATACTTGCGAAAGTCCTCCGGCTCCAAGCTCGCCGCGTGATCCGGCCCCTTCGCCCCGCGGTCATACGTCATGTGCTTCTCAAGGATCGCCGCGCCCGCCGCCACCGCCATCGCGCCCGTTCGCTCGCTGTCCGTGTGATCGCTATACCCCACGATCCCATCGAAAATGTCCGCGATCGCCGCAATCCCGCCCAGTTCCGCCTGTTCCATCGGCGTGGGATAACTGCTGACACACTGCAACACCGCCAGCCGATCCCGCGCCCCGCGCAGCCACGTGCACGCCCGCCCGACTTCCTGCAGCGTCGCCGCCCCCGCGCTCAGGATCAGCGGCTTCCCATCCTTCTCCCCCGCCTTCGCCATCGCTTCCAGCAAAGGCCGATTGACGATGTCCGGACTCGCCGCCTTGTACGCATCCCAGGGCAGTTGCTCCGCGATCTCCACCATCTCCACGCTGAAGACGCTCACGATCGCATGCTTGCCCAACTCATGGGCCCGCTGCACGCACGGCGCGAGCGACTCAATCGACAGTTCCAGCCGACGAAGCATCTCGAGCGGGTCTCGCTCCCCCGCCGCCTTCTGATACGCCGCCAACTTCGCATCCCGGCTCATCAGCCGATCCGCCTCAAACAACTGAAACTTGACCGCCTCCGCACCCGCGCCGCCATCGCCGCCCCGCAGTGCCAACTCCGTCAACTGCAACGCCCGCTGAGGCGACCCATCATGGTTCACCCCGATCTCCGCAATCACATAAGGCGGCGTGGAACCAGTGATAGGACGAGACCCGATCTGCATGGGCCAAACGTACGGCCACAAGAGCCGAGGAGCGCAAGCCCCCGATCAACCACACGCCGCTCGCCGTCTATCCTTCGGCGTGACGTCCGCAATTGCCTAAGCCCATCCCCTCGCTCACCCACGCCGATCCCACTCGATCCCGCGTCCTCGCGCTCAGCCTGCGCGCCCCGTGAGCGTCCCCTACGGGCGAAGCACTTCAACCCAATCTCCATCGCCAGGCGCGATCGCCTGACCTCAGGACCGTCACACCCATGTCCGATTCCAATCGCCCCCAGCGCCGCCACGAGGCGCAGGGCTTCACCTGCATCCACTGCAAGCTCCAAGTCCCAGGCCAAGCCTGGGGAACAAAGCACCGCAACCACTGCCCCGCCTGCCTCCACAGCCGCCACGTCGACGACACGCCGGGCGATCGCGCCAGCCCCTGCAAGGGCCTCATGATCCCCATCGCCATCGAAGTGCGAAGCGATGCCGACCACGCGAGCGGCGAATGGGCCATCATCCACCGCTGCGAATCCTGCGCCGCAATCAAAGCCAACCGCATCGCAGGCGACGACTCCGAACGCGCCCTCCTCGCCCTCGCCCTCCGCCCCATCGCCCGCCCCGCGTTCCCCCTCGATGACTTCCGACCAACCTAGCGATACCCGCCACCAACAACACGGCAATCTAGGCAATCCCGCGTTGTCCAAAATTCTCGCACGGAATGCACCCTCGCTCTGCAAGAGTGCTCACCCCTCGTGCAATTCAGAAAGAGACCCACCGCGAAATCGGCGGGGCCTCCGCCTCGTTCATGGACTGCCCGACCCAGGGGGATTGCGTCGCCGTCCCGTTCGAGGTATCTTCAAGTCGTCAGGAAAGTCGCGCTCACGTCCGCACTCGCGAACCCACGCGCGTCAGTAGCAATTGGCCGAAAGGCCGGGAGAGAGACCATGCCCCGTTCCATCATCGCGCCCGCGTTGTTCCTGTGCCCATTGGCCCTCGTCGTCGCCCACGCACACGCCGACATCGCCCAGTTCTACACCGATCCGCTCCAGTTCCAGAACCAGGCTTCCGGCTCGGGCAAGAACATGAAGGGCCTCGAAGACTTCGAGTACGCCAACGTGCCCCCGCAGGCCAAGCTCCCCTTCCCCAACTCCCTCCAGAACGGCGTCCCCGCCCCGGGCCTGCCCGCCGGCATCAACTCCGACAACCTCATCATCCAGACCAACATCACCCCCACCCCCTGCCCCGCCACCACCAACCCCTCCAACAACCAAAACGCCCTCTGGATCAACGGCGCGGGCTTCATCGGCTCCAACAGCATCAAGGTCGGCACCGACGAGTTCCTCTACAACCTCTTCTCCAGCCTCGACCTCATCTTCACCTCTGGCGACAAGACCGCCATCGGCCTCGAAGTCTCAACCTACGCCGGTTTCGCGCAAGGCCACCAGGGCTTCATCGTCTGCGCATACGACACCAACAACGTCCCCATCGGCAACTTCCTCCTGCCCGCCGCGGCCCCCGAGCCCAACAAGAACTTCATCGGCGTCTGGTCTCCCGTCCCCATCGGCCGCGTCAACGTCTGGGGCATCTTCGATGTGCCCCAGCCTTTCGCCGTTGACGACATCCAGATGTGGACCGTGCCCAGCCCGGGCGTGCTCGGTGCGTTCGGCCTCGCGGGCATGATCGCCGGGCGTCGGCGGCGCTAAGCACCAACGGACACAAGCCCTCGGCGAGACCGAAAGTCAGCGAGCAGCGAAGCGCGAGCCATGTGCTTCGGAGGTTCGAACCCGCGTCGAATCATCGAAAGTCCTGGCTCGCTCTTCGCTGTGCTGCTGCTCGCCATCCCCTCTACCGCTCCACCACACAATCCCCCTCCACAATCTGCGGAATCCCGATTCGCGCCATCACCCGCTTCGTGCGAATCGTGTCTTCAAGGATCTCGCGATTGCGCCGCCGGCCTTCTTCGCTGTAGTTCCCGCTCCCGTGATACATGTGCAGGCAGATCGCGTTGTGGCGTCCATGCCGGCTCTTGACCCCCGCGTGCCACAGGCGGTGCCCCAGTTCCGTGTCATCCTTGCCCGGCGAGCGAAACGTCTCGTCAAACCCGCCCACCTTCAGCAGATCCTCCTTCCACGCGCTGCAGTTGCTGCCGCTCCAGCGCGCGGGCGACACATTCACCGCGTCCATCAGCCGCGTCAGCCAGGGGGCCCGCCACAGCTTCGCCCGCCGGCGCGTGGGTTCCTGCCCGATGCTCCGCAAGTACGCGTAATCAAACACCCGCCCGCTCCGCACGTCCTCGATGGTGATCCGCTTGGTCGCTTCAGGGCTTACGCGAAAGTCCCCGCCCGCCAGAAACGCGTTCTTCCTCGCCATCTCGCCGTGCGTGCGAACATAGTCCTCGCGCGGGATCACATCCGCGTCGCCCGTGATCAAGTACTCCCCGCGGGCCGCCACGATCTCGCGATTGAATATCGCCTGCTTGCCCCAATACCCCTTGTGCGCCTGCCACACATGCACCACCGGCACCCCCCGCCCCGCTTCTCGCATCCGCACACGCAGCGCGCGGATCATCTCGCGCGTCTCCTCACGCGACCCGTCATCCGCGATCACGACCTCAAACGTCCCCCCGCGCGCAAGCACGTCCTGACGCTCATACCCCGCCATCACCAACTCCAACACCTTCGGGCTGTTGTGCGTCGACAAGATCACCGAAATCGAAGGAAGCGGCTTCATGCAGTCAATTCGCTCCTACTCACCGCTCAGAATACCAGATTCACGACCGAAGCCACAGAGAAGCACACCGGGGTTCTTGTTCTCGACCATCGTCCCGTGAGTCCGGCCGATCTTCCCTGATCCGCGCTCATCCGCCACCACTCTCTCTCCGTGCTCTCCGTCGTTGATTCGAACGCCTCAATCACCCAACGCCCCCTCCGTGTCGCGTTTCGTACTCATCTGGGCGTCGCCAGCAAAACCTCATCCGCATCCCCAACCTCGATAGTCGACTCGCTCGCCCAGCACGCCGGCACCAGCACCGTCCGTCCCAACTCCACCACCATCTCCTGCCCCGCGCCCCACCGCAGCCGCGCACCACCCTTCACCGCCATCACCACCACCGGTCGCCCGCCCACGCCCGCATTCAGCAACGCAAATCGCGTCGTCGCCCCAGGCCGCAGCATCGCGTCGCGATAACTGTCCCCGGTCTTCGCCGCCCCCGCCGGCCCTCGCACATGCTCCACATCAAAGTACCCCGTCGTCACCAGCGTCGTCCGCGCCTGCCCCGCCTTCAAACTCGTCGCATCCCGCGCCCGCTCCCACTGGATGCACTCCAGACTCTCGCGCACGTGCAACTGCCGAGGCTTGCCGTTCTCCATCCGCCCCCAGTCGTACACCCGAAACGTCGTATCGCTGGGCGTCTGCACCTCCGCGACCAACACCCCCGCCCCCAGCGCGTGCACCGTCCCGCTGGGCAGATTGTGACACTCCCCCACCACCGCCGGCACGCTTTCCAGCAGTTCTACAACGCCCCCCCCATCTCCATCCCGCAGCGCACGCTCAAACGCATCCCGCGTCACACCCGCCTTCACGCCCTTAAAGATCTTCGCCCCCGGCTGAGCATCAAGAATCAACCAGCACTCAGTCTTCAGATGCGCACCCGGATGCGCCCTCGCAAACGCCGGGCTCGGATGCACCTGCACCGACAAGTGCTCGCGCGCATCCAGAAACTTGATCAGCAGCGGAAACCCCCCGCCCCCCCCCGCCGCCAACACGACGTTCCCCATCATCCCCTCGCCCCACGCCCCGATCGCCTCGCGCAGCGTCTTCCCCGCCATCGCCCCATTCGCGATCTTGGACCCCACCGCGCCGCCACCCGCCCCGCTCGCGCTCGTGCTCGACAGGTCCGCCACCTCCCATGACTCGCCGACGGTCGCCCCCTTCGCCACCATCTTCCCAAATCGCGACAACCGATCCCCGCCCCAAGGCTTGGACAACAACACCGGCTCAAATACCAGCGGATACGGCTCGATCATCATCCACACTCACTTCCCCGCCGCACACACAATCGCCCACGCCATAAACGCGACCAACGCCCGAAGAAAAGAGTCGCCACGGATTTGCGCGGATTGACGCGGCTCAAGACAAGGCTCTGTTTCAACTCCGCGCCCATCCGCGAAAATCCGCGGCCCCTCTTCTTCTCTCCGCGACACCTCCGTGGCTCCCCCGGGGGGTGGCCCTCCGTGGTGACCAGGCTTTAGAACGGAATATCCAGCGCAAACGTGAACAACCGGTCCCGATCCGTCTCTTCCTTCATGATCGGAAAACCGAAGTCAAACGCCAGCGGCTGCGACCCCAGCATCGGCACCGAAATCCGCAGCCCCGCCCCGATCGACGCGCGATACTCGTCAAGGCCGACGTCCTTCGTGACCGTGCCGCTGTCGATGAACAGCACCCCCGCCACCAAGTCTTCAAAGATCGGCTGCTGATACTCCGCCCCCAGGAAGAACAGCCAGTTCCCGCCCACCGGATCGTCCGTGATCACGCCATTGCGATCAAAGCCAACCGGCGACGCCCCGCGGAACGCAAACCCGCGGAAGTTCTGCCCGCCCAAGTAGTTCCTGTCATAGAACGGCGCGACGTCATCACCGCCCAGGATGTAATCCGCCCGGACCTGCAGCATCAACGTCGACGACCGCTGCAACACGTCCTCGTCGAGCTTGAAGTATCGCGAAAACTCGCCCGACACCTGCGTGTACGCGCTGTCGCCCAGCAAACCAAACTGCTCGATCCCCACTCGGATCAGTTCGCCCTTGGTGGGGAACACCACGCGGTCGATCGTCCGCCGCTGCAGGTTGATCCCGATGCTGTTGACCAGCCGCTGGTCTTGGACCTCAAAGTAATCCGCCGGCGCATCCGGATCGATGTCCGACAACTCCACCGTCTCGAGCCGAAACGGCACATCAAAGCGCCATCGCGAGCCAAAGCTCCGCCCCACCGAAAGCCGCGTCCCGATCCGCTGCTCGTCGTACGCGTTGTAAATCCGGTTCCGGTAGTACAGCCGCGCCGACCCCGACAGGTCCGTCGTGCCCAGGTACGGATCACTCAATCCGATCTCAAAGTTCTGCTGGCGATCGCCAGGCGAGATCGTGATGTTGAACGTCTGCCCCGCGCCGCGGAAGGCTCCCCCGCTGAAGAACTCGCCCACCGTCTCGGGCGTGTCCAGCACGTCGAAATTCCGCTCCGTCAGGCTCAGAATACCCGAAATGCCCCCGTCGCTGCCCGCCGAAATCCCGATGTTGAACGAACCCGTGTTCGTCTCCGTCACTTCCGCGATGATGTCGCGATACCCCGGATCGTCCGGATTCTCCGGCTGGATCGCAAGCCGCACCCCCGCAGGATCAAACAGCCGCGTGTTCTGAATCCGCTTCTCGCTCTCCGCCACCGCCGTCGCGTCCAAGGGCCGATCAGGCTGCAACTCAATCTGCCGCCGCACCACCTGATCCTGCGTGATCGTGTTCCCCACCACCTCCACAAGCCCCGTCCGAAACCGCTGCCCCTCGTCGATCACCAGCAACAAATCAACCAACGACTGCCCCGGCACGCGCAGCTCTCGCTTCCCCACCCGCGCATCCGCATACCCGAGCTTCCCGTACGCCGCCTTGATCTCATCCAGGCTCGTCCGCACCTTCGCGTCGCTGTACACATCCCCCGGCTTGATCGGCATCAGCCCGATCAACTGCTCGGGCGTGAACACGCCCTCGCCGCCGTCTTCAACGTTCTTCGCCCCGTCATACGCGACCTTCACCTCGCGCACGCCATATCGCGAGCCTTCCTCCACCTGAAACTCAACCAGCACCTCGCGCCCGTCCGGGCTGGGCGTCAGGATCGGCGCGCACCGCGCGTCCAGATACCCGCGATCCTTGTAGTACTTCACGATCGCCGCGACGTCGTTCTCCAGAACATCGTCATCCAGCTCCCCCGCCTCGATGAACGACAGCAGCCACGCCTCGGTCGTCTCCGTCTGCCACCGCAGCTCCTGCTCCGAGACGTTGTTGTTCCCGCTGAACCGCACCTGCGACACCCGCAGCTTCTCGCCCTCGCGGATCTGGAAGATCACCGCACCCGTCGACTCGATCTGCTCTTCGTCAAAGCTCACCCGCGCGTTATAGAACCCCTCGTCGCGATACTTCTGCTCGATCCGCCGAGCCGCCCGATCCAGCGCGGACGGATCCACGGGCGTCCCTTCCAGCAAGTCAATCAGCCCGATCAACTGATTGTCATTGACCCGCGTGTTCCCCGTGATGTCCACCACCGTCACCAGCGGCTGCAGCCGCACGGTGTAAATCACCTCAACACTGCCATCATCCAGCGGCTGCGCGCTCGCCTCGACACTCCGAAACCGCCCCACGCGATTCAGCCGCGCTAAGTCCTCGCTCACCAGCGCCGCATCAAACGCCGCCCCCTCGCGCAATCGCAACTGATTCCGCGCCAGCGCATCAACGTCCGCCTCCAACCCGCGATACGTCGCCGCCGTGCCCGCCGGCGCATCCTTCGCCAACGCCACCGGACTGCGAAACGTAATCCGCCGAATCGGCCGACCCGCCATCGCCACAAGCCCAGGATCCTGCGCAAGCGTCCGCGGCGCGGCGGGCGCATCCTGCCCAGCCCCAGCCCCCGTCCCCTGCGCCCACGCCCCCCCAACCCCCATCGCCTGCCCAGCGACCGCGCACAGCCACGCCGCCACCACCACCGGCGACCGCCCCCACCCATCCTGGACAAATCCATCCTTCACGTGATCGCGACGGTAAGCACCCTCGCGCGGGTTGGCACGCACCAACTTGTACGCCAAACCCCGCCCCCCGCCCCTAAACTCCACCGTGCCAAAGTCTTCCGCCACCAAATCTCCCCGCGCCCCCCGCACCGTCTCCCTCGTCTCCCTGGGCTGCCCCAAAAACCTCGTCGACAGCGAGAAAATGCTCGGCCTCCTCGTCGAGTCCGGCCTCACCCCCGTCAGCAGCCAGCAAGAAGACTTCGGCCAGGCCGACGCCGTCGTCGTCAACACCTGCGGCTTCCTCGAAGCCTCCAAGGACGAGTCCCTCGCCGTCATCAAGGAAGCCATCGCCGCCAAAGAACGCGGCGCAGTCAAGCGTGTCGTCGTCGCCGGCTGCCTCGTCCAGCGCCACCGCGCCAAGATGCTCGAATGGGCTCCCGGCATCGACGCCATGGTCGGCGTCTTCGATCGCGACAAGGTCGTCGAAGCCGTCTTCGGCAACGACCCCAGCGTCCCCCGCGAACAACGCCGCGCCACCAAGGCCAAACTCGACGACGCCCCCAAGTACTGGATCGCCGGCAACGCCCTCGTCGCCGCCAAAGACCGCGGCATGAAAACCACCGGCCTCACCGTCAACGGCAAAGACGGCAACGGCATCGGCTACTTCGAGGACGACTCCGCCCGCCTGCGCCTCACCCCGCGCCACTACGCCTACCTCCGCATCTCCGAAGGCTGCAACCAGAACTGCGCCTTCTGCACCATCCCCAGCATCCGCGGCAAAATGCGCAGCAAGGGCGTCGACAGCATCCTGACCGAAGCCCGCGAACTCCTCGTCGACGGCGCACACGAACTCCTCCTCATCGGTCAAGACACCACCAGCTACGGCGACGACATCGGCCTGGGCGCCATGTCCTCCCTCCCCGCCGCGCGGACCGACAAGTTCGCCTCCGGCCTCCCTCTCATCCTCAAGCAACTCTCCGACACCGTCAAAGAAACCACCGGCATGGGCTGGCTTCGCCTCATGTACGCCTACCCCACCAACTTCTCTGACGACATCATCGACGCCTTCGCCGAGCTCTGCGCCACAGGCCACCTCATCCCCTACCTCGACATCCCCCTCCAACACGCCAGCGACCGCGTCCTGAACCTCATGCGCCGCAACGCCACCCGCAAGCAGCAAGAACAACTCATCCTCAAACTCAAGAAGAAGATCCCAGGCTTCGCCGTCCGCACCACCTTCATCAGCGGCTTCCCAGGCGAAACCGAAAAGGACCACAAGCAACTCCTCGAGTTCGTCAAGGACATGGACTTCGAAAACGTCGGCGTCTTCGAGTACAGCCACGAAGAAGGCACCGTCGCCGGCACCATGGAACAAGACGAGTCCCTCGCCGTCGCCCCCGAAGACAAAGCCCGCCGCCGGGGCGAAGTCATGGAGCTCCAGCAGAAGATCGTCTTCGCACGCAACCAAAAACTCGCCGACAAGTTCGACGAGAAGACCCCCATCGACAAACGCGGCAAGGCCAAAGGCCACCAAGTCGACGTCTTGATCGACGCCCCCCTCCGCACCACCGGCAAAAAAACCACCGGCGTCTCCGAAGGCGGCCGCCTCTACCAAGGCCGCACCACCAGCCAGGCCCCCCAAATCGACGGCGTGACGTACGTCCAAAGCAAGGACAAGCTGGCCGCGGGCGAAGTCGTGCGGTGTGTGATCACCGGCTTCGACAACTACGACCTCGTCGCCAAGCCCGTGAGCGAACTCGAAAAGAAGATCGGACTCACCATCTTGAAGTAACTCAGTCGCGTTGTCAACCCAACGCCAGCACACGGGGATGCACATGCAGCAGAACGGGGCGACACCAGGGCTCTTCATGCCCGACCATCAGATCGGACCGTGGCCGTCGCTCATGCTCGACGGCCCGTTCTTCTCTGGCGACAGTTCCACCGTCTACGTCTCGCTCCGAGGCGACACCGTCAACATCGGAGCCTTGCTCGATCTCACGTTCCACTGGTGGTTCACGATCCTGGCCTCGCTGGTGTTGCTCGTGTGCATTGCACGCACCATCCGCATCCTGCGACGGCCGCAAACCCCGTCCGCTCCACACTGCCGCAAGTGCAACTACAACCTCGCCGGCGCCGCCCACGCCAACGGCACCTGCCCCGAGTGCGGCACGTCCGCATCCTCCCATCCGCCCACCATCGGCCGAAGATTCTGGCCCCGCGCCCGCGCCTGGTGCCTCTCAGGCCTCGTCATCGCGCTCCTGATCACAAGCGCCTGGCTCTGGGTCCCACAAAAGAAACGCGGCATGCTTTCCCGGCTCAACCTGCGATCACAGACGTTGCTGCCTCTCGTCGAGAGGATCCCTGCGCTGCAAACATCGCGCTACAACGACTTTCACAACACCGCCCTCGCCATCGACGTTCGCACCGGCACTGTCAAACCGGTCTACACCCACACAACCAACTGGGGCCAACCATCACGCTCTCCGGACGGCTTGCACTACTACCGAGTGAACAGTGTCCACGGCCGGCGCATCGAGAAGGCAAGAATCGATTCCAGTGAGGTAGTCGCAAGCATCAAACTGCCGCGCGCCCAGACGTTCGGGGCGAACTCCACGCCAGCAATAGGCCATCTCACCGACTCATCGGAAGTGCTCATCGCATGTTCCGACCGCGCAAGCCCCGAAAACTCGTTGCTCCTCGCCTGGAACCCGGAAACCGGTTCAAGCCGCACGATCATCCGCACTCCCAGCTATCAGCGCAAGGACATGGCTCTCAGTGTCACGCGCGGGTTCGCACTGATACCAGGCAACCAGCAAGCCCGCTACTTGACGTTTCCCGACTTCATGCAGTCCTATGACGAAAAGAAGTACGAACTGACGTTCTTCGACGTTTCCGGCAACCAACTGACCACTATCGACCTCGGTACTGCCGTGAACGTCCACGCGGCACCGGCGATCTCTCCCGATGGTCTGTACATCTACCTGCCGGGAGACATCAGCAACTCAGATATGACGTTCCGGTACCGAATTACAGACCTGCTCAACGGCACCCTTCGACCATCGGAGCTCTTCGGCGACCGCGTGTACAGCACAGCCGGCATCGATCTCTCCCCGGACGGCTCACTCTTGTTCCGAAACGTGTTCTTCGGCCTGCATATCCGCGATATCACGTCTCGGCGCTGGCGCGCCGCCCTCGCCATGCCAAGTGACCACTATGGCCTCAGGGCGATCGTCTCTCCCGACGGCAAGTACATCGCTGGCTTTGCTCAGTCTGGAGGCAACGCGGCAACCAGCCAAACAAGCCTCTTCATCTGGCGCGTGCCACAGTCGCAGCCTGAGGGCTACGACGGCGTCTCCACCATCGAATTGAATCCTCACATTCCGACAAAGCCCAATACCCGCCCAGGCAACTGACCGATGTTCCCCCTCCGCATCATCGCCCTCCTCCGCCTCGCCTGGCTCGCCTGCTTCCTCGCCGCCGCCGCGTACGCCGCGCTCTGGTATCACCTGGGCACCAAGCAACTCCAGCAACTCATCCTCATCAAGCCCATCTCAGGCGTCATCCTCCTCGCCGCGGCGATCCTCATCATGCCCCTCACCATCACCCTCTACAAGCGCCACGTCCGCGCCCTCGTCCAAAGCATGGACTACCTCCTCTGCCCCCGCTGCGCCTACGACCTCCGCGCCTGCGACTCCTTCGGCCCCTGCCCCGAATGCGGCCGCCCCTACGCCCGCGACCTCCTCCCCAGAGACTGGAGCCGCGCCGGCTTCGCCAGCGAACACCTCTGGCGCGTGCTGTACCGCCGAAGGTAACGGCGAGCCGCTGCCTCAGATCCCCTCCCCGGCGGGAGAGAGACCGGCTGGGGTGAGCGAGCGCGACCTCACCGCGCGCCGAAATTCAATCCAACGACCATTTCTGTGCGCATCTTTGCGGTCATCACCCGCTTTCCCTCTTGCAATCTCCCCCTTCCCATGTCATGATGCGGCATGCTCTGGGAAACGTCGCAGCATCTGACCAGCCTGCCCCCGCTCTCGCCCGATGCGCGCCGCTTCGTCGCCGCGTTCCTGAACGCTGATCAAGACGTGAACGAACTCGCCGCACGCCTCAACGAAGACTTCTTCGACGTCATCCGCAAACTCTGCGACCCGCCCATCAAGGCCTGGATCGCCGCCATCAACGCCCTCAAAAGCAACGAACGCCGCGAACGCGCCCTCCGCGCCCTCGACGCGGCACTCACCGAAGAAACCAACCCCTCCGCCATCCGCCGCGCCGCCTCCCGAGTCCTCCGCCACCTCGAACTGACCAGACCGCGCAGCGCGAAAGCTCCCGCCCCCGTCGAAGCCAGCGTCGAAGCCGGCGTGGAAATCGTCGCCAAAACCGACGCCCCCGACGCGAGCAGCCCCAACCCGTACGATTCCCCATGCCCGCCGACCCCACCCCACCCACACCGCCCCAAGCTGTCAGCGGCCCCGCATCACAATCAAGCCCGCAGCCCGCGCAATCCCCCGTCCCTTCCAAACCCTCCTTCCGCCTCTCCCGCCTCTTCCTCCTCCCCTTCAAGAGCAAACTCTTCGCCCTCGCCACACTCGCCGTCCTCTTCGGCGCGGGCACCATGATCTACAACGCCGCGCAGGCGCACAACGGGGGCGGGGGGTCGATGGACAACCTCGCCATCGACGCCGCCCCCTGGTCGCTCAAGGCCGGCGTCAGTTTCATCGCCGCGTTCGTCTTCGCGTTCCTGCTGCGCCTCGCGATCAAAATGGCCCTGCTCATCGGCGGCACCCTCATCGCCGGCGCGATGCTGCTCCACTGGCTGGGCCTGGGCGTCTCCACAGAACACGTCGACGCCCTCAAGGAAGGCCTCCAGCACACCACCACCGCCATCAAGCAGCAAGGCGACCACATGTGGGAAATCGCCAAGACATACCTCCCCAGCGGCACCGCCGCCGGCGCGGGCTTGTGGAAGGGCGCCCGCCAGGACATCACGTGAGAATGCCCGGCGCAGTATGCTTGGGCGATGGACTGGACCTTTGACGACGCACTTCACGACGCCGAGCGCATGGCCTGGCTGCTCGCCACCATGGACTCCGCGCGCCTGATCGACGAAGAGCTGCACGGCGCGGCGATCTTCAAGGGCAAGCAGCCCAAGGCCCGCCACGACGTCGAAGGCCGCGACGCGCTGCTCCGCTTCGCCCTGCACACCGCGCTCGACCCGGCCCGCGCCCCCTCGCTCTCTCCCGCGGGCCTGCTGCTGGAATTCGGCGTGCACAAAGGCGAAACCGTGACGCACCTGTCGCGGGTTCTGGAAGAATTGCGGACCGCGTCGCCCCAGGCCCGCGCTGCACTGCCCGCAGGCCTGCATGGCTTCGATTCGTTCGAAGGCCTGCCCGACGATTGGTTCCTGGGGCGAAAAGCCGGACGCTTCTCGCTCGATGGCAAGTTGCCACAGGTGCCCGAATCGGTCCGCCTGCACAAAGGCTGGTTCGACGCATCGCTGCCGACGTTCCTCGCATCGCACCCCGGCCCCGCGCTGTTCGTGCACGCCGACGCGGACCTCTACTCCTCGACCGTCACGATCCTCGACAACCTCACCCGCGCCGGACGCATCATGGCGGGCACCGTGATCGTCTTCGACGAGTTCTTCAACTACCCCGGCTGGCGCCATCACGAATATCGCGCGTTCAAGGAATGGGTGGCGCGCGAACACATCAACTTCGACTACATCGGCATGGCCCCATGCCACTACTCAGTCGCCGTGCGCATCAAGTGATGCCGCGGCTCGGCTCACTCTCCACACAACGTGCAAGGCCCCTCACTGAACACCAGCAAGAACGCATCAATATCACACGGATCAAAGATCGACCCATCGTTGTTAAAGTCCACGTCGTTGCACGTCGCCCCAGCCGGAATGCACGGCCCCTCGCTGAACACACTGAGGAATGCGTCGATGTCCGTCGGATCAAACACCGACCCATCGTTGTTGAAGTCGACGCCATCGCACGTCGGCCCGCGCACCGTCCGCAGCGCAGTCAGCTGCGTCCCGTTCCCGCCAAACACCAGCGTCCCGTTCGCCCCCAGCGAAGGCCCGCCGATATTCGCGTTCGTCACCGGACGCGACCACAGCAACTGAAGATCCGCCGTGAAGCAGTACAACATTCCATTGCTAAACGCCCCGTTCGACACGTACACCCGCCCCTGCGCGTCCACCGCAATCTGAGGCGACAGAAAGTCCGCCGGGATCGCCGTCGCATACGAACTCAGCACGCTCCCCGTCGCCGAGTCATACCGCGTCAGGATGTTCCCCGGCCCAAACGCATACACGCTGCTGTCGCTGCCCACGCCCAAGCTCGCACCGGTGTAGTACGCGCTGGGTGCCTGCCACTTCGTCTGAATCGCGGAACCCGTGTCGCGAAACGCGAACAAGAAGTCCACGTTCGTGTTGTTCTGCACCCGCGGCACCAGAATCGTCCCATCGGGCGACACCAGCGGCGTGTTCTGCATCAAGAAGCCGCTCATCACCGGCCCCTGATACTGGAACGCGCCGGTCGCCAATGAAAACTTCTTGACGGTCTGCCCACCCGCCACCGTATCGACGACATACACCGCGTCCCCCGAAACGCTCAGCACGCCGCCGCAATTTCCCGACACACTGCACACGCGAGGGAAGCTCCACTCCAGCGCACCCGTTGCCCCATCAATCCGCCAGACGGTGCGGAAGCTCCCGACGATCAAGTCGCCGTCGCTGGTGAACACGACGCCGTCATAAAAACCCGCGTCGACCTCAAAGGTGCTCACCCACAGCTGCTGCCTCGTCATCAGGTCATACGCGTACACCGGCGCGCTGCTGCTCGCCCCGTTCCCGCCGCGCGACGCGTAGATCCGCCCGTTGCGCACGCCCAATACCCATGTCGTCCAATCCCCGCTCGCGAACGGCACATTGATCGTGCCCTGGGACCCGCCCGTCTCCAAGTTGAGTACATGAATCCGCGACCCGTTCGGCTCCCCGCTGGGCGGAAACCCAGTCTGCCGCACGATGACCACGCGCCCATCCTCGACAAACGGCGGCCATGAAATCAGCGACGACGGTCCCCCGCTCCACAACACATCATTCTGCGAGTCCGGCCCGACCTGCGCCGACAACCCGTTCCGCTGCGCGTTGCCCCCGATGTTGTTCCACTGCCCCTGCGCCGCGGCGCAAAGCAAACATCCCGCCGCCACGCCCACGATCTTATGAATGGTGCTCATGCCACCATCCTACCAGATGGTGCAACCCCAACAAAAACCCCTCCCAGAGGGAGGGATTCGGGTGGGCAACGCTTTGCTGATTCTCTCGTTCACCCCGGCCCCTTCTTGGGAGCCCCCGTCGCAATGTCCTGCCCGCGGAAGTGCCGGGTCATGTCCCGCAGCATCTGCTGTCCCCGCGCCCGCTGCTGCGCGTTGGCCCGCCCGCCCAAGTTGTTGTTCATGAACCCAAAGAACCGTCCCAGCTCCTCCCCCGTCGGCTGGCGGTCCTGATCTCGCAACCGCTCGCGATCGCGCTCCACCTGCCGCTCCATACCCGCCAGGCGTTCCTCATCCGTCATGTCCTGCGGCTTTCCATCCACCGCAACTTCCATCGTCTTGGTGAACTCGATGAACACGTTCTCGAGGAACTCCGCGCGTTCGTCCTCGGGCACATCGGTGTATTTGACCGCGTACATATCCCACGCGTCAATCGCAAGCCGCGACGCGTTCTTCTCAATCTGCTCCCGCGCGGCCCCGCCCACGCCCGAGGCAAACGCCGCCAGCAGCATTGAATCGCCCGCCGACATGCTCTGCAGCCGCTTGACCAGCATCCCCATCAGCGCGAGCCGCTCTTCAATCGGCAACTTGTTGAACTCATCGGTCAGCAGCGTGAAGTTGAAGACGTCATCAAGCCCTGCCGTCATGTAATCGGGCTTGGGCACAGGTCGAAACGCGAAGTACGAGCCCACCGAGCCGCCCACGAGCACGATCAGCGCGCTCGCGATCACTGTCTTCTTGAATCGCCCCCCGCCCGGCCCAGTCGTCTTCCGCTTCCACCAATCCCCGGCCGCACCAAAGCTGTCGCCAATCGAAGGCCCCCCGCGCAAGCGCCCAAGCAGCCCGCCCGCGCCGCCGCTACGCAAGCCTGGAATCGGCCCCAACACATCACCCGTATTGCCGCCAGCGCTGCTCATCCCAACACCCACTTTCACCGCCCGACCACAGACCCCGGCCCCCCGCCCCCCTCGCCCCACCCCCAATCGTTCGCACCCACCCACCCCCAGTTACTCCCCTGCTTCCCACTTATCGGCCACACCCCCCCTCGGCCCCCGCACCTTCGCGCTATCGCACTCCCTCTCGCTCCTCCTCCACATCCCAAGGTCCCGTCTTCTCCACCAAGGGCGAAACGTCATACGCCTGCCGCTGTGTATCGGTCAGCATCGCCAGCACATCCTTCTCAAGTTCTTTCCGCAGCGCATCCCGCGGCTCCAGAAGTTGATTGTGGGCGTTGCCCCTCACTCCACTCACCGCTTCATCGTCCAACTTCGTTGTCCATGCGCGGAGCATCGCCAGGTACGAGGCGTCAAACTTCGCCAACCGTTCCACCACCGCGTTGCGCTGCGCCTCGGTCAATTCCAGGCGCAACACCTCGCGCACCGTCGGTGGAGTCTCGTCAGATCCAAAGAACAACTCACCAGATGACCCGCGGTGCTGCTCAAACCAACGCTTCCCGCGCACGCGCAGCAACACATCCACCGTCGCCGGCTCCAGTCGCGCCGTGATCCGCCGCCACGCCAGCGCCTGAGCGCGAACCAGCCGGTCACCCGCCGCGTTGGCTTCGTTTCGCGTCGCCTTCTGTGCGTCCTGATCACTTCCGCGAGCGCTCTTCAGGTACGCCTGCTCCGCAGCACCAACCGCTACGAGCGCACGATCCAACTCCTTCTCGCTCTGCGTCACCGCCGCCGCGAGCAGTTGCTCGGGGCTATCGCTGCTTGCGTTGGTCGCGCCCGGCTCTGCAACAACGACTTTGAGTTGCCTCAGTTCTGCGCGAGTATCCATCGGGCACGGCCCGCGCCCATACACGCCCAAGAGCGCCCCGCGCCGCCGATCCCGCTCAAACCGCTCAAACCCCGCCACCTGTTCCTCACCCGTGAGTGCTCGCATGTCCTCCACCATGCTCTGCTCAACTTCGCGCACTGCCTTCACCATCTGCGCTTCACTCGCGTACCCCGCCTCCGCAGAATCCACGCCTGTGCGAATCTGCCGCAGATGCCGATTCACCTCTCGCTGCACCGCCGCGCGAGCACCCGACACGATCGCCTCCGCCGCCTCTTCCTGATCCTTGCTCGCGCCCACCGCTTCCACAAACAACTCCGCCGTGCCCGCTGCCACCGCCCGCCGCACCTGCTCCGCAGGTACCAAGTCCGCAATCAACTCATCCGCCCGCGCCGCGCAGCACACCACCGCCGCAGCCAACACCCACACCCACATCCGAATCCCACGCATCGCACACCTCGCCGGCACACCCCACGCTGTTTTCGCCGCGCGCATCTCTACGGATGCCCACGCCTCCCCCCAGCCGCGCGCACCGACACCACCCCCCCCTACTTCTGCTCTTCCTCGTCTTCGCCGCGCTGCTCGTCCCAGTCCCACCCTGCGATGTCCTGGTCCAGCCCCCAGGCCTCTGTGCCGTGTCGGCGCTTCTCGAACGCGTTTGCGAGGTCCTGCTCGCTTTCGATTCCCGTCTCATACGCCATCTTCTGCGCATCATCCAACAGCGCGACCGCGTCCTTGATCAGGTCCTTGCGCACCTTCGCTTCTTTCTTCGCGCGGGCCTGCGCCTCCTCGCCCTGCATCTGCTCCCACGGATTCTTCTGCTCGCCATCGTCCCCCTTCAGCCGCGCGGTGTCCTGCGCCCGCAGCCCCTCCGCCGCGAGCCTCATCAGCTCTTCGTCGGCCTTCTTGATCATCGCCGTCACTTCCTCGCGTTGCTCCTTGGTCAGGCTCTTGAGCTTCAAGATCGCCTTCAACTGCGGCAATCGCTTCGAAGGCGTCCACTGCCACTTGAACTCCGCCCGCAGCCGCTGCCGCATGAATCGATCCTTCGCGTCGCCCGCCAAGGTGTTGTCCACCTGCTGGGCATGCCGCACATGCGTCTCCTTCATGCGCTTGATCGAGTCCATCACTTTCGTCAAGTCACCCTCGCTGGGCTTCTCCGCCTCCGAATCTTCGCTCCAGCCCCCCCAATATCCCTGCTGTCCCTTGAGCAGCAGCTTTGCTCCCGAGCGATAGTCCTTGATCAGCGCGTCCATGCTCGTCGCATACTGCTCCATGATGAGCCCGATCGATTCCACATCCTCCTTTGTCAGCTTGCTCGCGCGGATCGTCGCGACCAGGTCGGGCACCGACTCCTGCCCCCACCCGCCGAAGTAGTGCATGTTGTTGTTGCCCTGGATCTGCGCCGCCTGCTGCTGCACCTGATCGACGCTCCGCAGCAGGAGCCGCCGGCGCGACCGCTCATACTTCGCCCACCCCTCATCCGCCTGTGCCGGCTCCAGCAGGCTCTTGAGGTCTTCCATCACGCTCTTCTCAACCTCCACCACCTCGCGCCGCTGCTTTTCAAGCCGCTCCTTCCACTCCTTCATCTTCTTTTCCTGGTCCTCCCCGTCGCTCCAGTCAAAGTCATCGTTCCCGCGATACGTCCGCAGCGCCATTGTCCGCGCCCGTGCCATGCCGCCGCGCATCAACTCCAACGCGGCGTCCTGCTGATCCTGCGTCAGTTTCGCCGCGTCTGTGAGGTTCTCCAGGTCTTCGATCGTGAACAGCGTGCTCCCCAGCCAGACCTGATCCGAAATCGTTTCTTGTGCGCGGGCCTGCATCGGGCTCACCATCGCCACGCACACGACCGCCGCGCCCATCCCCAGACCGAAGTTGAAGCCGTTTCGCATCGCACATGCTCCCGATAGACCGCCCGCACCCTTGTACCACCTGCCCCGCCGCCCGGTTCACGCTTACTCGCCACACCGCGTCAGCATACTCGATTTCAGCACAGAGACACAGAGATCAGGAGACAGAAGAGAAGCGTTTTGTGCGCAATTCCACTCGCCATCCACCCCGGCCTTCACCGTCTCCTCTTCCTCCTCATCTCTGTGTCTCTGTGCTGAAATCGAACCACCGATGACTACCGCACGCCCGGCAACTCCCGCACATCTCCCCACCGCCACTCCTCCGCGCCCTCCCGCCGCGCCGCCTCCCTTTCCGCCACCGGCACCCGCTCATATCCCGCCCGCTCCTCGGGCCTCAGAAACGCCAGCAACTCTTCCTCAAACTTCACCCGCTCCTTCCGCACCTTCTCTGCCGCCGCGTCCACCTTGTCTTTGGGCGCGCCCGCATCCTCCCGCGCCAAGTACGCCTGATCAATCTCCGCCAACCCCGCGTCCAGAAGGCCATCCATGCGGACCTGCGCTTCCGCCGCAAACGCCAGCACCGCCTCGCGGCGCTCTGCCGTCAATTCCTCAACCTGCAGCACCTCCCGCACCACCGGCTCGTTCGCGAGGTTTACCGCCAACCCGCCCCGATACCGCCGGGCGGCCGAATAGAGCATCACGCGGCGGGCGCCCGCGTCCAGCGTCCCCATGATCGCCCGCCGGGCCCGTAGCGACGCACGACCGACCCCCAGCCGCACTTCCTTCATCACCGCGTCCTTCTTTGCGCGGTCTTCCCCACTCAGCTTGTTCCAGTCCACCCCCTCAAGCTCGGCCATCCACTTCTCGACATGGGGGGAGGCCTCCTGCTCCCACCGCAGCAGCACCGCCTTCAGTTCCTCGTTGGCATCCTCATCCACGCCCGCGATCCCCGCGCGCGACAACCCCAGCACCATCCCCGACCACTCCATAGCCGGCCATGGCAACTGGCGCACCACGCCAAGCCGCCGCCGGCCCAATTCAAATCGCCGCCACCCATCCTCCTGCCCCGCCATCACCAGCGCCTTGCAGTCCTCAAGCCAGGCCCGCTCGGCCTGGACCTCCGCCTCGACGCCCTTGCGCTGCGCCTCGTCCCACTTGCTGCGCTCCGCGCGTGGATCAAGCCGCCGCTGGGTCCGCTGCGTCTCGGTCTTGATGAGCCGAATCCGGGCGATTGCGCCTTCCGTCAACCCCTCGATCGCCTTCGCCTGCTCTTCTTCGGCATCGATGCACTCAATCAGCCACGCCGAGTCCTCGCGCGACACCGAGACCGCGATACTCCGCGAAGCCTCCATCACGACCATGGGCCGCGTCTGCGCAGACACAACCGCGCTCCCTGCGAAGCACACGCAAGCACAAGCAACAAACAACATTCGCCACCGCATCGGCCACCTCCACCAAGAGGCACCACGCCCATCGTCCACCAACCAACCCAACACCGTATCCCCATTCTCCCCCTCCCCACCCCCCGCGCTCACCCCCAAACCCCCTCCCCCACTGCCCAGTGCCCAGCCCCCAGTGCCTTCTATCCTCCTCCATGGCATCCATCGTCTTCTACTTCCAGGTCCACCAGCCCCACCGCCTTCGCAAGTACAGCGTCTTTGACGCCGATCCGTTCTACTTTGACGACGCCAAGAACGCCG
>JALHOJ010000055.1 GCA_022843045.1 Phycisphaerales bacterium | reverse complement strand
ATGATGGGCATGGTCACACGAACAGTTTGATGGCGATCGCGAGTCTGCAAGGCGTCTCGGCGTTCATGATGGGGTTTGGGTGGGCGGGGCTGGGCGCGTATCAGGGAATGAAGTGGAGCATGCTCGCGTCGATGGGCGTGGGGCTGTTGGGCGGAATCGCGATGGGGCTCATCTTCGTCGGACTGCTCACCACGACGCGGAAGCTTCAAACGAGCGGCAACATTGACTTCTCTCGTGCCAAAGGCAGCGAGGGCGAGGTGTACGCGACGGTGCCGGCGAGCGGCCAGGGGCGCGGGCAGGTGCGGCTGGTGATCGGCGGACGGCAGCGCATCGTGCAAGCGACGAGCGCGAATTCCGAAGTACCCACCGGCAAGCGCGTCCGCGTGATTGAGGCCAAGGCCGACAACAGCGTGGTAGTTGAAGCCGTGTAGGGGGTTATGCACAATCGGCAGAATGACTGGGGCAACCGGCGCGGTGCGCTGGACATATCGGAAAGGGGATTCTCGTGAGTTCACACGTGTACAACATGATCGTTGCGGCGGGGCAGGCAGGGGTGGCGCAGTTTGGCGGGGCTACGGGATCGACGCAGGGCGGGAGCAACGCGATGTGGTTCATCGGGCTCATTGTCGGCGCGCTGCTGTTGTTTCTGTTCTTCAGCATCTTGGTGGTGCGTCAGTACAAGCGGTGTCCGAGCAACCGCATCCTCGTCGTGTACGGGCGGGTGGGCAAGGACAAGTCCAGCAAGTGCATGCACGGCGGGGGCACGTTTGTGCTGCCGCTGGTGCAGGACTATTCGTACCTGTCGCTCGAGCCGATCGTGATCGAAGTGCCGCTTGAAGGGGCGTTGTCGCTCAACAACATTCGCGTGAACGTGCCGGCGACGTTTACCGTGGCGGTGAGCACGGATCCGGTGATCATGCAAAACGCGGCGGAAAGGTTGCTGAATCTGCCGATTCAGGTCATTCGTGAACAGGCTCAAGACATCATTCTGGGGCAATTGCGTCTGGTGATCGCGACCATGTCGATCGAAGAGATCAACAAGGACCGCGAGAAGTTCATGAACCTGATCAACAAGAACGTCGCGGAAGAAATCAACAAGATCGGGCTTGAGCTGATCAACGTGAACATCCGCGACATCACGGATGAGTCGGGCTACATCCAGGCGATCGGCAAGCGAGCCGCGGCGGATGCGATCAACCGAGCGAAGGTTGAAGTCGCCGAAGCTGAGCGTGAGGGCGCGACGGGCGAGGCGGCGGCGGTTCGCGACAAGGAAGTGCGCGTGGCTGCGGAGCGCGCGGGGGCGGCGGAAGGCCAGAAGCTTGCCGAGCAGAAGCAGCGTGTGGCGATTGCCGCGCTGGAAGCGACGGCGGTGCAGGGCGAAGCGCAGGCGCAGCGGGATCGGGAGATCACGCAGTCGCAGCGGCTTGCGGAGACGATGGTGGCGCAGAAGCAGGCACAGCAAGAGCAGCGCATCCGCGTGGCGGAGGCAGAAGCTCAGGCCGTGCTGGGCGAGAACACGGCGAAGCAGCGGATGGCGGAGAGCCAGGCACAGCTTGCGGAGATTCAGGCCGAGGCGAGGCGACGGTCGGAGGTTGCCGCGGCGTTGGCTGCGCAGGCGATCCTGACGGCGCAGCGTGAGCAGGAACTGGCGCGGTTGGCGAAGGAAGACCTTGCGCCGCAGGAGATCGAGAAGAAGCGGATTGAGATCGCCGCGGAAGCTGAAGCCGAGAAGCGGCGGCGCGAGGCGAAGGGCGAGGCGGATGCGGTGCTCGCCAAGTATGAGGCTGAGGCCAAGGGCGTGCAGATGGTGATGGAAGCCAAGGCCGAGGGGTATCGGAAGCTGATCGAAGCGGCGGGGCGCGATCCGGCGGTTGGGCCGACACTGCTGCTGATCGAGCAGTTACCGAAGTTGGTGGAGCAGCAGGTGAAGGCGGTGCAGGGTCTCAAGATCGACAAGATCACGGTGTGGGATCAGGGGACCGGCGGCGCGGGTGGGCGGAACGCGACGGCGGACTTTGTGTCGGGGCTGGTGGGGAGCCTGCCGCGATTGCATGAGTTGGCGCAGCAGGCGGGGATTGAGCTGCCAGCGGCGCTGGGGAAGCTGAAGCCTCGCGATGCGGCGAACACGGACGGCGGACCGCATGAGGCGGCGGAGAAGCCGAAGAAGTAAAGGCTATCAGTTCGTGACTTGCACAACGCACTCAGAACGCAACGAGGGCCCGCGATGAACAATCGCGTGCCCTCGTGCCTTTGTATGTCACGGTGGATCAGGTGATGTCGGTGGCCAACTGCAACGCCATCGACGGCGAGTCTCTCAGCCTGCCTTGATTCGCATCGGCGCGCCCCATCCTAGTGCCCGCAGACCGTGCAAGGCCCCTCGCTGAAGGCGGCGAGGAACGACTCGATGTCGCAGGGGTCGAACAGTGCACCGTCGTTGTTGAAGTCGATGTCGTTGCATGTCGCCGATTCAGGGACGCACGAACCCTCGCTGAAGACACTCAGGAATGCGTCGATATCGACAGGGTCGAAGAACGACTCATCGTTGTTGAAGTCGATAGAGTCGCAGAGGCCATCGAAGACGAGATCGACGAAGTCAGGGCCGTGCTCCAGGTGGAAGCCTGGGCCAAGCAACAGGCCGAATGTGGAGCCAAAGGTCGAACCACTCGCGATGCGATAGACGGTGCCACGCGGCGGGTGGTAATTGCCTACGCGATTGACGACCAGCGTGGCGTTGTTGAGGTCGAGGTCATCGACGCTGGCGATGGTGTCGAAAGAGCCGGGCGACTCGCCTTCGATGTCGATGACGAGGGAGCCTGCTGAACCAAACGTCAATGTGACAAAGTCCAGGTGTCCGGTGGGATCTGCGGATGCGATTCCTGGCTCCACGCGTCCGTTCATAAAGCAGTCGTCATTGATCTGGCCGGTTCCGGTCAGCTTGGGGAGGATGCCGCCGGTGAATCGCAAACCGGTCACACCTGTTAGTGCACCGTTGTTCAGATTGACGGTGCCGCCGAAACGCGCACCGTTGGAGTCGAAGCACTCAATGCCGGTGTTGGTAATGTTCATGACGCCGTCGCACTCGACGCCGGTGGGCGAAGTCAGGCGGCCGATGGTGAGAAGACCGGTGGGCGTGAAGGATGAGCCCTGTTGCGCGAGGATGTCGCAACTGAGCACCCCATCGCCGCTGTATGACGAGCCCGGAAGGAATGTCAGCTGTGAACCAGCGATGCCCAGGCCGTTGTCAGAGAGGTTACCCGAGATCGCGAATCCGATACCGCTTGGCAGAATCTGGCCAGCATTCAGAATGTTCGCGTTGATCGTGCCGTTGCCACTCAGCGTCGATCCGTTCAAGCTGAGTTGCGGGGCCGAAAGAGTGCTGGCAATCATGGAAAGTGGCGTGAGGGCGTTGCTGTACTCGACTTCGTCCAGAGCGTTGAGCGTGCCGCCTTGCATGAAGAGTGAACCGCCAGCACCATTCACTTGCCGGAACCTGATCGACGACGAAGGGTCGATGCGGGTTGACGTGAGTACTGCTCCGTCGGTGATGGAGATAGCGCACTCCCCGCCTCCTCCAGCGAGGTTGTGGCCGACTCGAATGAGTCCGGATGCGGTCAGTATCGTGCCCGGGCCGCTGAGCGACAGGGTTGACCCATCCCCGTTGTTGCCTGACAGATTCATGGCTCCGCACGACATGCTTGATCCGCTGGAGAGCGACATCGCACTACTGCCCCCGCCCATGTTGACCACGGCGTTGGTCGTCAACGTCGATTCGTCCGAGATCTCAATCACGCCTCGTTGACCCGAGATGCCTACCCGCCATTCAGAGCCCGTGTGCGTCATGTCCGAGCCGGTGTGAAGGTTGAACCTCGCTCCTTCGCCAACCGCAGTCAAGAACACCTGAGTTGCGGATGCGCCTGGGGCTGGAAGCACCCACTGCGCGTTGTTGCGAAGGGTCAAGACGGCTCCATCTCCGGTGCCAGCGATGTTGAAGATGCCACCTCCGGTGAATCGTGAATGAACACCTCCATCGACAATGATGGTGCCGTTGGTATGAACAATAGTGCCAGCACTTGCGACTCCGACCAAACCATGAGTCAGGAACGTACCCCCCGAGATGTCGAGAAGCCCGCTTGCAGACGCCGCATCGCCGATGGTCGTCTGTCCAGCGACAGTGACGGTCGCACCAGGTCCGACTCGAAGAGTGCCAACACCCGCACCGCCAGAAGCGTTGTTGTTGCCGATGTAGAGGGCGCCTCCAATCGTCAGCGACGAACCGAATCCTCCACTGGAGCCGGACACGGTGATTGCACCCTGAACGCTCGGTACTGGCCCGGCGAACGCGTCACCGGGAACAACCGCCCGAGCTCCATCGATGATGTTCAAGTCTCCCTGCGCCCCATCGCCCACACGCAGCGCGTTGTTCGCTCCGACAATCTCAAGCAACGACCGATCGGCGGACGCACTCGCTGGCCCCGTCACTTCAAGCATGCCTGCCTGGCCCACGCCGATCCGAACCGGGCAATGCGATTCCAAGGTCGCGCCGCTGCGAACCCACATTCGGCCTTCGTTGGTGCCGCCCAGCGAGTACGAACTGTTCACGACGATGCTGCTGTTGCTGCCGTTCACGGAACACTGCCCATCGACGAGCGTCGTCGGAGCGACACCGACCGTGAGATGCCCAACAGTCAGTTCGCCGCTGTTTACAGTCAACGCAGCACCAGCCACGGTGCTGCCGGTCTGCACGTTGCACGCCCCGACGATGGTCAGCGGTGCTGTGATCGAAAGGCCGACATTGCTGCTGCCGATGGACATTCCTCCAACCGTCGCAGGCGCGCCCGCTCCCCAGTTGACGACGTAGCCGCCAACGACGTTGAAGTTCATCGTGTCCGCCGCAGTCGGAAGCACTTGCGGATTCCAGTTGGTCAGCGTCGCGGCATTTCCCCCCGCACTATTGACCCAGTTCACGATGGCCGCCGATGAGTGTGCGTTCGGCAACGCCAGACCAGCAATCGCCAGGAGCCTCAATGAACCTATCCGACGACGATACTGATTCATGCTCAGGGGCATAGCACTACTCCAATGAGGTTTGATGATGCAGACTCGATTGACAAAGCCAGCGCGTCGCGCGTCAACGCTCCGCGCCAGTGAAGGGGCACGGACCTAGACGTTGCACGGCCCTTCGCTGAAGACACTCAGGAAGGCGTCGATGTCCTGCGGATCAAACAGGGAGCAGTCGTTGTTGAAGTCGATGTCGTCGCACACTGCGTCGGCGGGGATGCAGGGCCCCTCGCTGAAGACGCTGAGGTATGCGTCGATGTCGGTTGGGTCGAAGAGGGCGCCATCGTTGTTGAAGTCGATGTCGTTGCACTCGACGCTGTTGAAGAAGAGCACGGCGCGGGTGGCTTCGTACCGAATGCCGACATCAACACCCGGGGGCTCGATGATGGTGGCCCAGACGCCGGTGCGGCTGGCGTAGGTCATGATGGTGAACTCGTCGCAGAGCTGCGGTTCGTAGCCATTGATGAGTGAGACGTCGAGGACGCCGTTGAGCACCGCCGGGCCGCAACTGATGCGGTCGTTGAGGGGTTGGAACTCGTTGTTGACTCCGGCGATCTCGCAGAGGTACGTGCCGGTGGCTTGCTGGGTGTAGCGGCCGTTGACGGTGAAGGACGCAATGCCCGCGTAGGTGTCAGAACTTACGTCGTACGCATCGGGGTCGATGGTGCCGCCATTCAGCGTGAAGCCGTTGGAGCCAGGATTCGGTACGTCGATGGTGCCACGACCGCGAAGAACGCGCCCGGTCGAGACGGAGAGGCCGTTCGTGCAGGAGATGGTCCCGCCGTTCATGTCGGTGAGCGAGCCAAGAGCGACGCCGTTGAGATCGTTGAGCGTGAGCGAGCCGTTGGTGCCCATGTGGATGGTGCCGTTGAGAGTGACGCCGGAGGCAGTGCCGTCGCCCATGGTGATGGGGCCGAAACTGCCACCGTTGCCGCTGCCGGGCCTCATCTCAGAGCCCGCGTCGGCAACAACCCTGCATGAGAAGGCGTGCGTGCCGCTGAGGTCTCGAAGAAGGGACTCGGGACCGAACTGCACGACGGTACCTGAAACATCGAAACCACCGTTGAGCAGCACCTCCTTCAGGAACCGCAAGCCTGTTCCGGTCGGCGCACAGATTCCGATATTGCTCGTGCGCACGTTGGTATCTATGGTGCCGAAGCCGCTGATCTGGTCTGCAGCGTTGCCATCCATGAGAATCTGCTGCCCGGCCAAGACTCCACCTTGCATGTTGATTGCACCGTTGGCATTCACGGCCTGTCCGTTCATCGTGCGCAGCGTGAGCGTGCGACCCGCACCGACGGTGACGCTGCTGCCGGTGTCCAGAGCGATGCCGGTCGGGTCGTTCGGGTCACCGATGGTGAGGTCTCCATTGACCGCCTGCACCGCTCCGCCGGATCGGACATGCACCGGGCTGATCACCAGTGCGACGCCTCCACCTGGGGAGCCCTGCACCTCGCCGCCCGCAAGCACGTCAACAAGCGTTCCTGCGTTCACGGTACCGTTGACCTGCAGCACGCCCCCGTCGATGTTGATGGAACCGGCCGCGTTGAGCGCAGTGAAGTCCGTCACCAGCAGGACGCCCGTATCTCGCACCACGACGCCGACTCCCGGGTTGGTCACGTTCATGATCCCTTCATTGATCGTGACGAGGCCGGTGCCAAGACCCGCGGCGTTGCCTACGGAGAGGTTCTCGACTGTGACGATCGGACCACCGTTGACGGGGTCGTTCATGAACAACCTGCCGCTGCCGCCGAGAGACGAAGCAGGGACCTGAATCTCAGTGGCGAGCACCTGTCCGCCGCTCTCGACGTACAAGTCGCCGGTTCCGTTGAAGCCGACGCGGATGAGGTCGCCTGGTTGATTGTCGATGAGGCGTGAGCCGGACCCGGTGACGGTGATGACGCCCGTGGTGCCGGCGTCGTCGCCAATATTGATGTCGTTGTTGAGGCCCGTCATGACGACGTCCGCGCCCGAGTCGATGATGAGATTTCCTGAGAATGTGCCAACGCCCAGGTCGTCGCCAACGCGGAGACCAACGCCGCCTGCGGCTGGGAGGTTGTTGACGGAGTTGTTGGAGTACTGGAGCGTGGGACCGCCCGTACCAGAGACGACGAGCGGGATGGGATGGCCCGAGTACGTGCCACCGTTGATCCGGAGGGTGCCGCCAGTGTGGTTGATGATCCCGTTGGCGCCGTCGATGACGATGCCCGAGTCGACGAGCGCGCCCAAGTTGATGTTGAGCGTGCCGGTACCGCCGTTGGGATCGTTGCCCACGTGCAGCGTTCCACCCGTGACGAATCGGCCGCTGTTGTTGACGGTGACGGTGCCGATGCCGCCCACCAGCGTTGCGGAGTTGTTGCCGCCAACAAACGAACTGCCAGCGACGTTGAGCGTTGCATCATTGATGCCACCCAGACCGCCCGCGCCGCCGATGGTCACGCTTGTCGTTGACGCGGATCCTCGAGCAACTTCCAGGTCGCCTGCGAGCGTCGCGAGGGCGCCGTTGCTGATCGTTGCGGTCGCGTTGTTTCCCGACCCCCACAAGCACGCGCCCGCAGTGTTCGTGCAGACGAGCGTCGACCGCTGGAACGGAGACACAGCCTGCGCACCGCTCACGATCAGCGTGCCATTCGACGCGGCAATACCGCTGGCCAGGTGGACTTCCCCCGCCTCGACGCGTCCGCCGCCGGTGATTGAGAGCGTGCCGGTGCCGTTGTTGCCCACGCGGATGCGTGACCCGGCTCCGGACAGGATCAAGTCCGCGCTGTCGTCCGTCACGTTGAGCGTACCGATCGATCCCGAAACGTTGCCGATGTTGAATGCCGTTGAGCTGCTCAGCGCGCTCGTCCAGATGCCGCTCGAGAGGTTCACGACCGCGATGTCGGTCGCTCCGTCGGCGATCGTGAAGCCGTTGGTTGTCGTGTGCGGGCTGTTCATCACGAGCGTGACTGTGTCTTGGTTAAACTCGAGCGTGCGACTTGTCGCGGTCGCGGCGTCAAACGTGACGCTGTACGCCTGCACTCCCGCGGTGGCGTTGAAGACCAGGTCGTCGGTTGCGACCGGCACGACCACGGGATTCCAGCGTGCGGCGGTGGACGCGGTGCCATTCACGGCTGCGGCCCAATTCACGATCGCGCCGTGCGATGTTGATCCGACCGCAGCCATGGCAAGGGATGCGATGCCCGCCCTGGACACGAGCATGCCAACTTGACTCAGAGAACGCGAACGATTGATGGACGACTTCATGGACGGACTCCTTCGTTGGTTATCGTGCTGGGCGATGCTCAACTGCCCCCCGGACACGCGGAAGGAGCTTTCGACGGGGGCCACAAATCTGAACGACCCGTGCCGCCCGGCACGGGTCGCCAACCGATGTCAATTTGGGCTGCCTGCCGTGGATGCTTGGCGGGGCCGGTTGCTGGTTCTTCGCCGAATCCCGCCGACGCTGCGCGTTAGTTCGCCGCGCCCTTGTCCTTGGCGAGTTCGGCCGCGCGCGCCCGAGCCTCCGCCGCCCCCGTGTTGTTCCCCGTTGCTTGCAAGCTGCTCGCTAGCTTCTCCAGCACCTCCGCCGCCCAGTCTTGGTCGATCGGCTCGACCTCGCGGACGATGCTGCGATACAAGTCCTGAGCCTCGCCATGCCTTCCGCTCCCGTCGAGCACCTCGCCCCTCAGCGTAGTGGTCTCAAGCCTCGCATCCCGCGTTGGTTCGTCGGTTCCGAGGGACTCGAGCATGGCCTGCGTTGCAGCGAGCGCTTCGTCGAAGCGTCTGGCTCCGATCAACGCTCTCACGCGATGCGTCGCCGTCACATGCATCGTCGTCGCGGGCACGTTTCTCTCCGCCGCCATCGCGAGCATCTGATCGCAGACCACGATCGCCTCGCTCCACTCTTTGCGAGCGAGGTGTACCTCTTCAAGCGTCGTCATCGTGACGATGCGGAACACGAAGGGCGTCTTTTCCGACTGCAGCGCAACGCCCGCCCGCGCCGCCTCCAGCGCGCAGTCCATGTCGCCTGTCTGCAGGCAGATCTCTGCACGCTGGCCGTGCACGTCGCCCATGAGCGGCGCATCCTTGCCCATCACGCGCTCCACCGGCTCCCTCAAGTCCTCGATCAGACTTCTTGCCTCCGAGACTTCACCGTTCAATCTCAGCACTCGCGCGAGTTGCATCTTGGCATACAAGACGTTGGGATGCTCCTTCGGAAAGACCGACTCTCGCAGTTCTACGGTCTCGCGCAGCTGCTCAACCGCCTTTCCATACTCGCGCCGCATGACGCTGATCTCGGAGAGATTCGAAAGAACGTGCGACGCCACGGCGTAGCCCTGTCCGCCCATCGCCCGCACCTTCACCAGGTTGTCTTCGAGCAGGCGCGCCGCTTCTTCTCGGTCGGCGGCGTTGCGGGTGCGTCGCAGCGCCGATGCGAGTTCCGTCGCGTACAGGATCGGGTCGGTTCCGCCGGCTTGCTCGATGATCCCCAGCGCCCGCCGCAAGTGCGCGATTCCTTCGCCGTACTTTGCTGTGACCACCAGCATCCGCCCCAGCGCGTACTCGGCCCGCGCGATGAGCACATCGTCGGGCGAGAGCGCCCGCAGCCGCACATCCAGGCACCGCCTCGCCACCGGAATCGCCTCCGCGATCATCGACCGGATCTGAAAGTACTCGCAGCGCTGCGCCATCACCAGCGAGTGCTCGACGCTTTCCTGGCCAAACATCTTGATTGCAAGCGACTCGGCAAGGTCGGTCTGCGCGAGGGCCTGATCGAACGCCGCGATGCTCAGGTACGTCTTCGCCAGGGCCAGCCGTGAGCGCAGCGCAATGGCGGGCTCGCCCGACAATTCGGCATCCAATCTCAGCGCGGCTTCGTCAAGCAACTCCCGCACGGTAAGATCACGGTTCTTCGCGACCAGCGGATTCGCTGCGGTCAATACCGACGTCAAGAACTTCTCAGATCGCTCGGCGGTCTTGGCGTTGACTTGAGCCTCTTGTCGTCGCTGCTCGGCGAGCAAGAGGGCGTGATTGGCGCGATAGAGGCCCACGCCGGTTCCCGCAACTCCGAGCACGAGCGCCACGAAGACCGCAGCGGCCCCCACCACCACGGCGCGATTGCGGCGTGCAAACGTGCGGAAGTGGTACATCGTGGTCGCGGGTCTGGCGGCGATCGGAAGGTCGGCGAGATAGGCGCGCACGTCTGCGGCGAGGGCGCCGGCGGACTGGTAGCGGTGGACGGCTTCGGAGGCGATGGCTTTCAGCGTGATGGTTTCGATGTCGCCTTTCAGAGTCGCGTCGTGCTTGCTTGGGGGCGAAGGGGCTCCGCTGCGGACGGCGACGGCGGCGGCGGCGAGATTCATGCCGGTGAGGTCGCGAGGCAGTTTGCCGGTGAGCAGTTCGTAGAGGATCACGCCCAGCGCGTAGACGTCGACGCGTGTGTCCGCGGCGTCGCCGGCGAGTTGCTCGGGGCTCATGTAGGGCAGAGTGCCCAGGACTTGGCCGGCTTGGGTCACGCTGGTGTGGGCGGTTTGGACGCCAGTCTCGTCCTCGGCGAGGCGGGCGACGCCAAAGTCCAGAATCTTGGGCTGGACGCGCGGTCCCGATCGCGTGGATGTGTCCGTGTCGCGCGTGCTCGACGCGTCGACCAGGATGTTGGCGGGTTTGAGGTCGCGGTGGATGACGCCTTTTTGGTGGGCGTGGTGCACGGCGTCGCAGAGATCGGCGAAGATGGCGAGGCGATCGCGGGTCGAGAGTTTCGCGTCGCTCGCGAAATGCGTGATGGTGTCGCCCCGCACGAGTTCCATCGCGAAGAAGGGGACGGAGCGGCCGTCGGGCATCGCGGCGGAGCCAGCTTCGTAGATCTGGGCGATGCCGGGATGCTGGAGTCTTGCGAGGGCGCGAGCTTCGTGTTCGAAGCGGCGGAGGAGGGACTTGCTGGCGAAGACCCAGCGGATGACCTTGAGGGCGACCTCACGCTGCGGGTGTCGCTGGCGGGCGAGGTAGACCACGCCCATGCCACCGGCGCCGAGGACAGATTGGATGGCGTAGTCGCCGAGCGTCGCGCCGATGAGCGGGTCTGCGGCGTCGCGATCGTCGGGCTTGGCGTTGGATGGGTGCGCATCCGCTGAGGCTTCGCGGTCGACGAGTTCGGCCATCGCGGCCCGGGTCTGCATGCCAATCGCGGGCTCCGAGAGGAACATCGCAGAGTCCTCGTGGGCAGCGAGGAGGGAGCGAAGTTGGGCGCGGATCGCGTTGGCTTCGGGGTCGCTCGTGTCTGGGCGGGCGGCGTCGCCCAGACGGTCGCGGATCAGGGCTTCGCGCTCTGGGCCGAAGACTTCGACTGCTTGACCGAAGATTTCGCGGAGTTTGGCCATGCCGCTCGGGCTGAGCATGGGGGACTTTGGTCCGTTGCCTGCGAGTGCATCGTGATTGTCGTTGGGCTGATGGGCCATGATGCGACTTCCGGCGGACTTGCAAACTTTGGTGTGTGGGTTTTCGAGACTGCAACTCGTTTCGTCTGCGATCGGGACTCGCCAACCTGCGGCAACAGACCCGATCTCCGATGCCCAAGGCCTACTCCTCTCCCAGTTCCCGATGCAACCACGCCTTTGCGAAACTCCAATCGCGTTTAACCGTGCGCGACGAGGAGCCCATCGCTTCGGCGACCTGCTCGACGCTGAGCCCAGCGAAGAAGCGCAACTGCACGACGTCGGCGAGGCGCGGGTCCATGACGGCGAGTTTGTCGAGCGCGCTGTCGAGCTTGACAAGGTCCACGCGAGCGATGTCGGCGTCGGGGGCCATATTGGAGGCTGAGTTGGGGTCGATGGTGTCGGCTTCCAGCTCTTCTCGTTGCGCACCGCCACCTCGTTTGATGGTGTGCTTGGCGCGGGCGCGGTCGACGAGGATGCGGCGCATGGCCAGAGCGGCCGCGGCGAAGAACTGGCCGCGGCCTTGCCAGGCGACTCGATCATCGAGCAGTCGCAAGTACGCCTCGTGGACCAGGGCGGTGGCTTGGAGGGTGCCAGGCTGTTCGTCTGCGAGGCGGGCGCGGGCCATGCCCCGCAGCTCGTCGTAAACGAGTGCCATCAAGCGTTCGCGGGCACCCGCCTCGCCTCGCTCGACGGCCTGCAGGATGGTCGTCACGTGTTCTTGGCTCATGCACGCCGCCGGACCGCTCCACCCGAGCTTGCCCCAGTGTCTGAATCAGATCAAGATATCCACAGTGTACCGATTCCTGCAAGCCCTGCAAGGCGGCGGATTTGTAAGAAACGGAAATACCAAACAAGTACTTGACAAATAGAATACCTTCCATTATCCTAACGACATGTCGGTCCCAGCCCATCTACGCGAACTCGCTACGCCTCGGGCTCATGCTCCGGGGTTGGGCACGGGCTGGGAAGGCATCGATCGGACGCTGGGGATGGGGCTGCCTCGGCATGGGGTGCATGAGTGGCTTGGGGTGGCGAGCGGAGATGGGCCCGATCGTCGCGGGGAGTGGACGCCGGCGCTGACACTGCTGACGCATCTTGCGGCGAGGGCACATGGTGAGGCACGGGGGCAGTCGCGGCCATCGACGATCGCCTGGATCGGCAAGGCGGTGTGGACTCATCCGGGCGCGATCGCGGGGTATGCGGGGCTAGTCGATGCGTCGATCTGGGTTGATGCGGGCACGCCACAAGAGCGTGCGTGGGCGGCGGAGTTGGCACTTCGCAGCGACGCGTGCGCGGCGGTGATCGCAGATGGCTCGCGGATGGACATGAGCCTGACGCGTCGGCTGCAACTCGCGGCGAGCGGCGCGGAGGAACGATGCGGGGCTACAGCGCCGATTTGTCTGCTGGCGAGGCCGCCATGGGAGGTGGGCGAGTTGTCGGCGGCGACGACGAGATGGCTGGTGCGGCCGGTGGCGGCGGCGGGCGTGCGGCGTGTGCGGGTAGAGTTGCTTCGGTGCAAGGTTGGAGTGATGTCGCCTGCAGCGAACGAATCAAGTTGTCCATCGACGTTTGGGCAGGACGCCCTGGCTTTGGTCCGTTCTGCGTCTTCAATCGCGGCCGAGGCCGACGCGGGGCGTCGGGCTTGGACGCTCGAAGACCTTCGCGCGGAGGCCACCCATGCGACGCCTGTTGTGCGTCTGGTTCCCGACTTTCCAGACCGATCTGTTCCAGCGACGGCTACGACGCATGCAAGCTTGCGGGCCGCAAGTTGAAGGGCCCTCACGCGGGTTTTCGTGCCGGCATGTGCTGCTGCTGACGCGGCGGGTTGCTTCGCGAGACATAGTACAGGCGCGCTGCACGCGGGCGGCTCGGGCAGGGATGCGGATCGGGATGGATCTGGCGCAGGCGCGGGCGATGACGCCGCGGGGGCATGGGGTGGTGCATGAACCGGCGCGGCTGCGGCGGGACGCGGGATCGCTGCGTTCGCTCGCGGCGTGGGCACTGCGATTTTCGCCGACGGTGATGCCGGTGATGACGGAAATTGCTCGCGGGAACGGCGGGCGGCAAGCGGTGCAGACTGACTATGGGCTGGCGATGGACCTGACGGGGATGCAGCGGGTGCATGGGGATGAGGGTGCGCTGTTGGCGCGGGTGTCGAGGGTGTTTGGACGCATGGGCTTTGCGGCGCGGGTGGCGAGTGCATCGACGTTGGCGTGCGCGTGGGCGGTGGCGCGATTTGGCGATGCTGCTCGCGCGATGGTGCCTGCGGGTGGGGAGCGGGCTGTGATGGAGCCGTTGGCGATTGACTGCCTGGATCCGGACTTGGCGACGCTTGAAAGCCTTGCTGCGGTGGGTGTGACGCGTGTGCAGCATCTACTGGCGTTGTCGAGGAGTGAGATCGCAGCGCGGTATCCGATGGGGCTGCTCGAGCGACTGGACCGGGCGGTAGGACGCAGACAGGAGCCGCCTCTGGATGGCGTGCGGGCGTTTGAGCCGATCGTGGGTGAGTTTGTGTTTGAGGGGCCGACGGATCGGTTCGAAGCACTGCTCGCGGGGGCGGGGGTTGCGCTAGACCGTCTGCTGGATGTGCTGACGAGGTGTCAACGGGCGGTTCGGACGGTTGCTGTGCGGATTCAGCGGCCGCAAGGGCCTGCTGATCTGTTTGAGATTCCCTTCGCGAGGCCCAGCGTGCATCGCGCGCACATCGCGAGGATGTTGTGGACGCGTCTGGAGCGAGTGGACCTGTCGCAGCCTGTGGACGCGGTGCGATTGCGGGCGGCGCGAACGGCGGGACTGCGGCATGTGCAAGCGGTCGCGTCTGGGCCGGCGGGGACGTGGATTGATGCGTCGCAGTTGGGCGAGCAGGGCCCGGCGGAGTTGCTTGATGCGCTGGTGGCGCGGCTGGGACGGGATCGGGTCCTGCGGGCGCGGTTGTGCTGGTCGCATCTGCCGGAAAGGATCGTGCGGTTTGAGAGTGTGTTGGATGGTGGCGATGCGTCGGGCGAAGAGGGTGTTGATGGCGATGTGTATGGCGGCGAGTCAACTGAACTGGCTTCGCGGCTGGGCGCGATGGATCGGCCCAGCATCCTGTGGTTCAAGCCGCTGGCGACACGGGCGGTGGCGCTGCATCCTGATGGGCCGGTTGCGCGGATCCGGTTTCAGGGCAAGGACCATGGCGTGATCGCGTGTATCGGGCCGCATCGTGTGAGTCCGGAGTGGTGGCGATGGGAGCCCGGGGGCGCTGGTCCTGTGGATCGCGATTACTACCGGGTGCAGCTTGATGACGGGCGATGGATTCTCGCGTGTCGCACGGCGCGCGGCGGGGAGAGCGGGTGGGTGGTACAGGGGGTGTGGGGATAGGGAAAAGGGCGAAGGTGGCAAGGTGACGATGTAGAAATCTTGCGAGATACGAGAGGGCGAAAGAAAAACGCGAGGCTTGGGGCCTCGCGTTTTGACGAATTGCGTTTGAATGATTACTGCTTGCTTGCGTCGGTGCCGGGAGCGGGCGTGGGGGCTGGCAGGGGCTGGGCGGGCTGGCCAGCTTCGACGTTGAGCACGTCGATCGCGAAGATCAGCGTGGAGTTGGGCTTGAGCTTGGTGCCGCGCGGGACGCGTTCGCCGTAGGCGAGGGGACCGGGGACGACGAGGCGGCGCTTGAGGCCCTTTTGGGCTGCTTCCATGCCCCGGCTCCAGCCCTGGATCATGCCAGCACCGTAGTTATAAGAGAAGGGGGAGTTGCGTTCGTAGGAGCTGTCGAAGAGGGTGCCGTCTTCGAGGACGCCGACATAGTGGAGCGTGATGCGGTCGCTCTCGCCGAAGGCTTCGCCTTCGACGGCGCTGGGATAGGTGAGGCTGACGAGGCCGTCGGGATCGATCTTGGTCGTGATGGGGCTGGCGACCTTCTGGAAGGCGTAGGTCTCGCCTGCGGCGGGGCCCCAGACGAGCTGGCCGTCGCTGCCAAAGCCGCGGTCCGCGCTGCGGAAGCTGGTGGCGTCAAAGGCGATCTCGCTGGTCATCTCGGTCGCGCCGCCCGCGCTGGTGGGGTACGGGTGGGGCGTGGCGCCCTTGTAGCCCGCGCCGTCAGCGGCAAGCTCGATGTCGAGCGTGGTGACGAGGTCGTTGACGCTGATGGCGGGGAAGGCCTGGGGCGCGGCCCAGAGGCCGATGACGCTGAGCAATTCGCCCTTGGGCCGGCGGAACTCCATGGTCTTCATGCGGACCTTGCCCTTGTGGCGGTGGAGTTGCAGGATCACCTGGCGGTATGGACGGTCGAGCGCGTCGGCCCGGGCGATCTCGGCGTACAACGCGTTGGGCACTTCGGGCAGGGCGACAGGAGCGAAGCTGCTGACGACTTCGAAAGATTCGCTGCCGACCTTGACGGGCGACGCGCTCTTCCACGTGCCTGAGAGCAGGCCCGCGATCTTCTCGAACTCGGGGTCAGACCAGGTGATCGCGCGCGGGGCGGCGGAGGCCGCGGCAGCGGGAGCGTCCTGGGAGAGGGCCGGAGCAGCCATCACGGGCGTGAGGCCGGCGGCGAGTGCGAGAGAGAGAACCAGACGATTCATGCTGAGCATATGGACAACTTCCTTCTTTTCACCCGCCCCCCGCCCCCCTGATGGGACCAGCCAGAAAGCCGGGCCCACGGGCGTGAGAGACTTCAAGTGACACACTACTCGAACCAAACAAGACGAGCGGCCGCGGCTCCGCGGACGCTCGTGACAGTATCAGGCGACTTCCGGCAGCAGCTTGGTCGTGACGGCGATCAGGTCCTTCACGTGGCTGATGCTCTCGTTCATGAACTTCTGTTCTTCGTCGTTCATCTTGAAGGTGATCACCTTCTCGCAGCCCTTGGCACCCAGAACGCAGGGAACGCCCACGAACAGGCCCTTGCCGCCGTTGGCGTTGGCGACGCCGAATTCCTTCTCGCAGAAGGCGGCGCAGGGGATGACACGCTTCTTGTCGCGCACGATCGCCTCCACCATTTCGATGGTGCCGGCGCTGGGCGCATACCAGGCGCTGGTGCCCATGAGCTTGACAACTTCTCCGCCGCCCACCTTGGCGCGCTCAACGCAGGCCTGGATTTTGTCCGCGGGAAGCAGGTCGCTGACGGGGATGCCGTTGACGCTGGTGAGGCGCGGGAGGGGGACCATGTCGTCGCCGTGTCCGCCCAGGAGGAGGCCCTGGATGTCTTCGACGCTGACGCCCAGCTCCATGGCGAGGAAGGTCTTGTAACGGGCGACGTCGAGGGCGCCGGCCTGGCCCAGCACGCGGTGGGCGGGGAAGCCGGTCACCTTCCACATCACGTACACCATCGCGTCGAGCGGGTTGCTGACGACGATGACGATGGCGTTGGGGGCGTACTGCTTGATGTTCTGGGCGACGTTCTTGACGATCCCGGCGTTGATCGCGACGAGGTCATCGCGGCTCTGGCCGGGCTTCCTGGGGACGCCTGCGGTGACGATCACGACGTCGGAGCCTTCGATGTCCTTGTAGTCAAAGGAACCGGTGATCTTGGCGTCGAAGTTCTCGACGGGGCCGCAGCAGGCCAGGTCCAGCGCCTTGCCCTTGGGCATGTGCAGTTCGGGTTTGTCCTTGTTGGGGATGTCCAGCAGGACGACGTCACCCAGCTCTTTCATCGCGATCGACCGCGCACACTCGCCGCCAATGTTGCCCGCACCAATCACGCTGATCTTCGCACGACGCATCATGAGAAACTGCTCCCAAGGCCGAAACTGGCCACCTATCAGACCGCGAACATCGATGGCGAATCCAACCGCCAGCCGAAGGGCGCAAGGATAGGTCCGCCCGGCCTCGCCCGGGAACACCGGGCAGCCAGACCGCGACTTTCCGATTGACAAAGCCGAATTTGTGTGCATGATGTTTTGCAGGTCGAGACATGAGGGGCAGGGGAAGGGTCGGCGTGATGAACCGCCCCCGTCCCCCCGCAGCGAGCGTCGAAAAGGCGCATCGCGCAAGCCGAGGACCAGCGAACGCGCCCGTCGGCCCCAAACACCCCAACCTCGGCCCCCCCACCACTCGGCACACAGGAGATATTCAGGATGCGTACCACCCTTTCGCGTTGGACTCGTCGCACTGCTTTCGTGCTCGCGTGCGCTGGCTTGGTCGCCAGTGTCTCCGCCGCGAACCGGCCTCCGATTCGTCCGCCTGTTCGCGAGCCCAGGCAGCCGGTGGTTGTGACCGAAGCCGCGCAAGCCCGGCGGCCGTTCATTCCGCTTCGTGTGCGAGCGACACAGATGAATCCGATCGTTCGGATTGACGGCACGAACTATCGCCTGTCGGTTCGAGTTATTCGATACCTTCCAGGCATCCTGGCCGACGGGCAAACGGACATCGCTACGGTGCCGCAAGTGATGGTGAGCTTGACGCGGGTGGACGGGCAGGCCATCACTCGGCCGTTGAATCCACCGATGCTCCAACTGGGCCACCCGGGCGATCGGCCCGCGACGGTCACGCTGGCGCGTGCAATCAGCAATGAGCCGCAGTCCGCGCTGTGGATTGGCGAGGGCATCAACAACTGGGCCAATGACGTACAGCTCCGTGCGCGACTGGGGATCCAGACGTCACGCGGGACGGTGAGCGTGAACACGATCGCTGACTATCAGGTCATCGCGGCGCCTTGAAGGACCGGGCACGTTGGTCGTCGCGAGTCAGATACGGTTCTTGTCGCCACGCGGGCTCGCTTCTGTGCGAGCCCATTTTCTTTCGCTTGGGCTCTCTATCCTGTTGCATGTCCGACTACATCCACAGCAACCCGCACAATAACCCGATCAACCCGCACGCCCAGCCGCCGGCGCCGGGTTCGGAAGGGATGACGACGGACCTCGCGGGCAAGCTGGACTATGAGCAGTACCTCAACTTGCAGCAGGTGCTGACAGCGGCGAAGCCGTTGTCGGAGCATCATGACGAGATGTTGTTCATCATTCAGCATCAAACCACAGAGCTGTGGTTCAAGCTGATCGTGCATGAACTTGAGGAAGCCCTGCGCTTGCTCGCTGCGGATGAGCTCGATACGACGTTCAAGGTGCTCTCGCGGGTCAAGCACATTCAGCAGCAGTTGCTCAGCCAGTGGAGCGTGCTGGCGACGCTGACTCCGACGGAATATGTGAAGTTTCGACACCTGCTGGGTCCTGCGAGCGGGATTCAGAGCTACCAGAATCGGATCATCGAGTTTGTGCTCGGGCGGAAGGACGCGAGGATGCTTGCGGTGTTCTCGCACAAGCCTGCGATCCATGCTCGCGTCAAGGCGTGTCTGGAGGCTCCGACGCTGTATGACCAGGCGTTGCGGTATCTGGCTCGCACGGGCCTTTCGATTCCTCGGGAGGTTTTGGAACGCGACGTGACACTGCCGTATGAAGCGAACCCGGCGGTGATCGAGGCATGGAAGACGGTGTATGAGAACCCGGAGCGATACTGGGACGCGTATGAACTGGGGGAGAAGCTTGTGGACGTCGACGAGGCACAAGCGATGTTCCGGTTCAGGCACCTCAAGGTCGTGGAGCGCGTCATCGGCTTCAAGCGCGGCACGGGCGGCACGGCGGGGGTCAAGTACCTCGCGAATCTGGTGCACGATCGGATGTTCCCTGAGCTTTGGGACGTTCGCACGGAGATCAAGGGCTGACACGAAACCCGACCGTCCGAAAGCCTTGCACGCTGACATCTCACATTCCTCCATGGCTATCGCCGACACCAACTCGTCAGACTCATTGCCGCACGGAGCTCTCACGGAGTCTTCCCTCCGCACCCACGTGTGGCCGCTCTTCTCCCGCGTCCTTGCTGAGGGGCCCAAGCACATTTACCTCGCAAATCACTCGCTGGGTCGGCCGCTCGATCAGACGTCGCGCGATGTGCAGGAGGCGCTCGACGCGTGGTACGCGACGCTCGATCATGCGTGGGGGCCGTGGATGGACGAGATACAGCGGTTTCGCGCGAGTATTGCGACGCTGATCGGTGCACACCGGCCTGATTGCATCGTCCCCAAGACCGCGGCGGGCCAGGGTCTTCGCGCGGTGCTGAACTCGTTTGACGACCTGCCGCGTGTCGTCGCGACGGCGGGCGAGTTCGATTCGATGGACTTCATCCTGCGGACGTATCACCACAAGGGGCGGGCGAAGGTGCGGTGGGTGTCACAGCGCCCCGCGGCGGATGTGCTGAGCACGCCACGGGTCGTGGCTGAAGATGTGATCGCCGCGATTCGCGAGGAGAAACCGCAACTCGTGCTGGTGTCGCACGTGTACTTCACAACGGGGCAGGTACTCGACCCCGCACCCATCATCGCGGCAGCCCGTGAAGCCGGCTCGCTTGTGATGTTGGACTGCTATCACAGTGCGGGGGTTATTCCGGTTCGCTTCGCGGAGCTCGACGCCGACTTTGCGGTAGGCGGCAGTTACAAGTACACGCGAGGCGGGCCCGGGGCGTGCTGGCTTGCGGTTCATCCGCGGCATCTGCCGACGGGCGACATGCCGGAGCGCGAGGGCAAGCTTCGCACGCTCGATACTGGGTGGTTTGCGAAGAAGGACACGTTCAGATATGAACGACCGGATGAGCCGCTGCTGTCGGCGGGCGGCGACGCGTGGCTTGAGAGCACGCCGGCGATTCTGCCCTTCTATCAGGCTCGCGCGGGGCTCGCCCTCACGCTTGCGATCGGCGTGGAGCGGCTGCGCGCGTACTCGCTCGAGCAGCAGGCGTTTCTGGCGAGCGAGCTGTCGGCGCGTGGCGTTCGGGTGATCGGACCTGGCGCGGATCGCGGGGCGTACGTGCTGCTGCCGCGTGCGGACGCACCGCAGTTTTGCCAACGGCTCCTTGCGACGGGCCGGGGCGTGAACGCGGACTCGCGGCAGGGATTGGTGCGGTTCTGTCCGGACATTCTGACGACGCGTGAGGACATGCGGGAAGCGGCGGAGATCATCGCGGGGGTCGTTGGTTCTACGCCCTAAAGGCGCGGCATTCGGAGCATCGACATCCGCGGACACGGGCGAATCGGTGCACTGCGCATGGCAGCGATGCGACGCTTGCGGAAGCCGTCATGAGCGTTGCAGCATGTTGAACGCAGTGTCCGCGGCGATGCGGCCGCTGCGGGTTGCGCCTTCCATGGTGGCGGGCCAGTCGGTTGCGGTGTAATCGCCGGCGAGGATCACTTGGGGGCTGGTCGCGTCTTCGGCAAGCGGACCTGGGCGGGAGCGTTCGAAGGCGGGCGTGGCGGCGAACGTGGCGAAGCGTTCCTTGACGGCACGGATGTGTTCGAGGCGTGCGGTGGTGCTTGCAGGGAAGCAGGCGTGGAGATCCTCGCAGACTTTGGTGGCGATCTGGTCTTCGCTCAGGTCCATCCATGCGTCGGCCGCGCTGATCACGGCGTGGATCTGGCGGCCTTCGCGATCCTTGCGGAAGAGCCATTGCGTGTCACGCTCAACAAGGACGGCGTGGGGGACGTCCAGAACGGGGCGATCAAAGCGGAGATGCACGCCGAGGATCGGGCTGTGGTTGAACGTGTCCATCGCGGCAAAGCGCGGATCGTTGGTTCGCTGCGCAACAACACGGCGGGCTTTTTCGAAGGGGAGGGCACAGACGACGACGTCCGCGTTGTGCACGCGAGTGCCGCCCGCGATCCGGGTCACGACACGTGTGGGCGTGATCTCTTCGGCGGCTTCGCCCAGCAGCAGTTGGCCCCCGCGGGAAGCGAGCAGCGACTCGGCGTGTTCATACAGCCTTGCGAGAGGTGCGTTTGGGATACCGATGCGGGCTGCGTTCGCGCCTCCGAAGACGCCGTCCTGGAAGACGTGCAGGGCTGTGGCGGCGCAGACGCGTTCGGGATCGAGGTTGCACGCTGAGACGACGATGGGCCGCCAGAATCGCTCGATGGCTTCGTGGGGCTGGCTTTGGGACGCAAGCCAGTCGATGAACGTGTGGTCGCGATGTTCGGTGCGGTCGCAGGTGCTGATGGCGAGGGCGGCTTGGCCGATTGCGAGCTTGCTGGGGAGCGAGAGGAACGAGGCGCGGACAAAGCTGGTGGCGTGACTGACGAGGCCTGGGCCGACACCCAGAATCGCCCCGGGACGAATGACGCTGCGCCGCACGCGGCGTGATCGTCCTTCACCTTGCGACAGCATCCAGTACTGCTCGTCGAACCACTCGATGTGTCGCAGGGAATCGAGCTCGCGGAGCAGGTCGAGGTATGCCGAGCAGCAGCCCATCGTGACGTGCTGGCAGTTGTCGATCTCCTCGCCGGATTGCTGGTCGAGGAAGCTGGTCGCGCGTCCGCCCAGGCGGCGGCGGGCTTCGAGGAGTGTGACCCGGAGGCGGAGTTTGCGGTGACGGCTCAGTTCGCCCATGCGCAGCGCGCAGGCGAGACCGGCGAGGCCAGCACCGACGACGATGACGTGCTGCGCGGCGGGATCGCTCATGCGTGCGCTCCGCGCAAGTTCCATTTCGCGGCGATCCAGGCTTTGCGCCATGTGGGCAGCGACGCGGCGTGATCCGCGATGCATCGCTGCGGGTTGGTTTCGAGCCGGTGTAGCACGCCTTCGTAGATCTCCGTCATCGCGCCGAGGACGCGGACGCAGTCGGGGGCGATCTGGTCGGAAAGCTCGGCGGACTCGCGGAACTCGTCGCGTGCAACGGTCGTGAACTCTGCGATGATATCTTCACAGGCGCGTGGATTCCGCCATGCGAGCAGATCGTCGATGCACAGTGCATGCCGCGAGATCGCATCGGCGGGAACATACACCCTGCGAGGCGACTCGCGGGCGTCGCGGCCAATGTCGCGGAGGATGTTGACCATCTGGAACGCGCGGCCACGGGTGTCGGCAAGCTTGAAAGCGTGCGCGGGATCGACGCCTGGGCGCAGACCCCAAATCGCGCTGCAGCACATGCCGACGGTGCCGGCGACGCGGTGGCGGTACAAGTCGAGTTCGTGGCGGGTTTGCAGGGGCGTGTGCGTGAGGTCGCTTTCGAGGCCGGCGAGCATGGCTTCGAGCCAAGGTCGCTGAAGTGGAAACATGCGGAGGAGCCAGGCGAACGCGGGCCAGCAATCTGGGGTTTGCTCCCGTATCAAATGACCCTTGGACGCGTCTGGCGAGCAGCCACCCGCGATCACACACCGGGACGTGTTCACGAACTCCTCGAAGCGAGCGCGAGCCGCGTCCGGCGATGCCGGTTCGTCAACAAGGTCGTCTCCCAGTCGCATCCAGGCGTAGAGGGCATAGAGCGCGTCGCGGCGCGGGCGGGGAGTCATGCGCAGGCCGAACCAGAAATTGCGGGCGCGAGAGCGGACGATGCGTTCGCAGGCGGCGAGCGACGCGGCGACCTGGCTGGTTGGCACGTGATCGTTTGCTTGCATCGAGTTGGCCGCGATCTCGGTCATGCTTGCTCGGCTGGTGCGTGCTTTCAGTCAATTCGCGAACGCGACTGGCGTCCTTTACTTCGCTTGCGGTCGCAAGCCCAGAATGTACCCCCCCATTGCTTGCAACAGCAAACGCACGCGGGCGGACTTGGACACCTTGACGCGGTCCCACAGCGTCGTGTAGTTGTTCTCCTCGATCTGGCGCAGCACCACTTCGCCCGCGCGGCGGAAGAGCCAGGTGGACCACGCTGTGCGGCGATCTACAAGCCCAGCGAGCGGCTTGCCGGCTTCGAAGTGTGTCCATGAACGATCTACCAGCGATCGGAGCGCGTCTGCGTACCGTTTGCTTGCCTGGGGGTCGCCGGGGCGATCCAGCCACGCACGCAGATCATCCGCAGTGATGCCGACCTCGTCGGTGGGAATGTAGACACGATCGCGCTCGACCAGGTCTCGGCGGACGTCCTGCCAGAAGTTGGCGAGTTGCAGGCCCGTACAGATCGCGTCGCTCGCGGCGAGGCGCTGGTGTGATTCGTTGTCCGTGCCGGGGCCCATGTTGCCGTCGCCATAGCCGTGGATTGCGAGGACCATGCGACCGACGGGATTCGCGCTGCGGGTGCAATACGCGAGGACTTGATCCCAAGTTTCGTAGCGGGTCACGGTCTGGTCTTGCTCGAAGGCGTCGAGGAGGTAATCGAAGGGCTCGCGAGAAAAGCGACGCTCGGCGATCGTGTTCGCCACGCGCTCGAGGATGTATCGGTGACTCTCCGAGAGGCCTGCGGGCGCGTGGATTGTGTCGGTGAAGGTGAGGGCCCAGTCCAGGCCCTTGCGAAAAAGTCTCAGCGCGGCGAGCGCTCGCGCATTGCCCGCATCCGAAGTCTCACCCTCGAACCGCTCATCCGCGATGTCATCAGCAGCCCGGCAGAACATGTAGATCGCGAGGTAGTCATTGTGCAGTGACTTGGGCACGAGGAGACTCAGAACGATGAAGTTCTCCTGCTGCATCGCGAGAAGGGCATCGGGCACTTGGCGGCGCACACGAACTCGGGGGTCTGCGATGCCGGGGGCGCTCGCCCCTGGCGCATCGTTCGGGAATCCCGCTTCTGTTCGCATACGATTCCTTCGACCAAGTCCCCTCGTTCAGACGCTTCCCATGCGGATCATACTTCCCAATCCTCGCGGCTTCTGTGCCGGTGTTCGAATGGCCATCGATGTGATCGATCAGGTGATCGATCTATTTCCGGGCCAGACGGTGTACGCGTATCACGAAATCGTGCACAACAAGCATGTTGTTGGGCGGTTTCGGGCCAAGGGCGTGCAGTTTGTTGATGAGTTGGAGACGGTGCCCGAGGGGTCGGTCGTCGTCTTCTCGGCGCATGGGGTGTCGCCGGAGATTCGCGATCTTGCGAAGCGACGAAGGTTCGTCACCATCGATGCGACCTGTCCGCTGGTGACGAAGGTTCACGCGGAAGCGATTCGCTACTCCCGCCAAGGATACCAGATTCTGTTGGTGGGCCACAAGGACCATCAGGAGGTCGTGGGCACCTTTGGCGAAGCGCCGGAGGCGACGCAGGTGGTGGAAAGCCCCGAGGACATCCCCTCCCTCTCGATTCGTGACCCCAACAAACTCGTGTACCTCACTCAGACCACGCTCAGCACTGACGACGCGGGCGTCATCATCGACGCGCTCAAGCGGGCGTTTCCCAACATCAAAGAACCGCCGGGAGGGGACATCTGCTACGCCACCACCAACCGCCAGCACGCCGTGCGACAGCTTGCGCCGCGCTGCGACATCGTGCTGGTCATTGGCAGCAAGAACAGCAGCAACAGCAAGCGGCTCACCGAGATCGCGGCCAATGTGGGCACGCCCGGATTTCTGCTCGACGACGCGAGCGAACTGGATTGGTCGCTCTTCAAGACTGGCAACGAAACCGTGCTCCTGACGGCGGGAGCGAGCGCACCCGAAGACCTTGTCAGCGACACGTGCCGAGCGCTGCTGACGCGTTTCGGCGGAGCCATCGAAGTTGCTGACATCTTTGAGGAAGACGTCGAATTCAACGCTCCCGCCGGCCTTCGCAAGGTGATGAGCGAGAAAGGCATCGATCCGGAGTCGCGACGATTCCGCGTCGTTTCCCCTGTGATCACCCAGGACCTCTACGGCGCAGTCCCCCTCACCGTCAGCGCCCGCCGCGATTGATACCCCCACTTCGTCCCTTCCTCACTTCGTCGCTTCTTCCATGAACCACCCCTCCAACCACATCTTCGACCACTCGCCTGAAACGCTCGCCGGGTGGTGTGAGCGGGAGGGGCTGCCCAAGTTTCGCGCGACGCAGATTCTGGAGTGGGTGTATCAGAAGGGCGTGGCCGACCCTTCGCTCATGAGCAATCTGAGCAAGCGGGATCGGGACTTGCTCGCCGAGAAGATGGTGTTCGTCTCGGGCGACATCGTGCGAGATCAGGCCGCGACCGACGGGACACGGAAGCTGCTGGTGCAGTGGCGGGACTACGTGCCCGGCTCGACCGCGGTCGTTGAGTCTCCGACCAGCGTGAGCACCTCGCTGCCCGTGATCGGCGCGCCGGTGGGCGACCCCACCCGCCAGACCGAATGCGTGATGATTCCCACCGACGACCGCAAAACGGCATGCATCAGCAGCCAAGTGGGCTGCCCCGTGGGCTGCAAGTTCTGTGCATCGGGCCTTGGCGGGCTGGATCACAACCTCAGCGCGGGCCGCATCGTTGAGCAGGTTTGGCTCCTGCGCAAGATGATGATGGCATCCCCCCCCGGAGCACCCGGCGACTTCCCGCGCATCACCAACGTCGTCTTCATGGGCATGGGCGAACCGCTCTCCAATCTCGCGGCGGTCGTGCCCGCGATTCGCGCGATCTGCGGCCTGTGGGGCCATGGCATCTCGGCCCGCAAAGTGACGATCTCGACGGTGGGCCTGCCCAAGGCCATCGAGCGGCTCGCGGAACAGCTCGATCTGCCCGTGACGCTCGCGCTGTCGCTGCACGCGCCGACCGACGATATTCGCCGCCAACTGATTCCCTGGGCGGAGTACACGACCATCACCGAACTGCTCGCGTCCTGCCAGAAGTGGTTTGACAAGACCGGGCGCGAGATCACGCTCGAATACACGCTCCTGCACAACGTCAACGACCAGCCCGAGCACGCCAAGGAGCTCGCGCGGATCGCCAAGACCCTGCGAGCCAACATCAACCTGATCCGCTACAACGAGGTCGCGGGCCTGCCTTTCGAACGACCCCGCGACGAGAACGTCCGCTCGTTCCAGGAGTTCCTCAAGTCCAAGCACCTCAACGTCCACATCCGCGCCAGCCGCGGCAGAGACATCGCCGCGGCTTGCGGGCAGTTGCGGCATGAGACTGGGAACAAGCAGCGCAAACGCGAGGGAGCCAAGGCGTAAGTCCCGTAGTTCGGCTTCGTGGGCGAGCGTGCGGTCTCTTCGTCCGAGTTTCGTACGCCGCTATCCTCCTACATGTCTTTCACCGCGCCTCTGCGTCTCTGCGTAGCCGTTTCGGGTCTCTTTCTCGCCGCGATCGGGCCGGATGTGATCGCTCAGCCGGTCGCGCCCGCCGCGCTGCGACCGACGCTGACCAACGTCGAGTTCCTCGAGCAATTCGCCGCGACCAACCGCTTCCGCCTCGGTCAGCCCACCGCCATCACCATCACCCCCGACGCCTCGGCGGTGTTGTTCCTTCGCGCCGAGAACGGCCGGAGTTTCAAGCAAGACCTGTGGATGTTCGACATCGCCAGCAAGCAGGAACGCCTGCTGCTCACGGCGGACCAGTTGCTTGGCGGCCAAGAAGAGAACCTATCGCCCGAAGAACTCGCCCGCCGCGAACGCATGCGGATGAGCAGCCGGGGGATCAGTTCGTACCAAGTGTCGGATGACGGGAAGCAGTTGCTGGTTCCGCTCAGCGGCAACCTGTTCATCACCGACTTCATCTCCGCGTTCAAGGACGAACCCAAGACGCTGCAACTCACGACGCTGGGCGGCAGCATTGATCCGCAACTCTCGCCCAGCGGCGGAATGGTCGCGTACGTGCGTGGCGGCGAGTTGCTGGTGCAGGAAACCAACGAGTATCCCGCCCCAGACGGTCGCACCGAAACGCTCGTCAGCCCGCAAGCAAGCGGCAACGTGACCTACGGCGAAGCCGAGTTTGTCGCG
>JALHOJ010000054.1:1717-27711 GCA_022843045.1 Phycisphaerales bacterium | reverse complement strand
GGCGAAGAAGGCGCGAATGGTGCGTGGGCGGGAGCGGGTGGAGGAGTGGGTGCGCGCGCAGGGGTGGGTGGCTTGGGACTTTCAGGTGGCGGCGTGGGATGCGTATCTGGCGGGGAAGAGCGGGTTGATTCAAGTCGCGACGGGTGCGGGGAAGACCTACGCGGCGTTTCTGGGCGCGCTGGCTGAGATGATTGACTTGGGCGTGGGGCAGCGCGGCGGAGCAGGCGGGCAGGGCTTGCACACGTTGTATGTGACGCCCCTGCGGGCGGTGACGCGGGATATTGAGCTGGCGCTGAAGCGGCCCATCGAGGAGATGGAGCTGCCGATGGTGGTGGAGAGTCGGACGGGGGACACGTCGGCGAAGGTTCGCGCGTTGCAGCGGGGGAGGCTGCCGCACGTGCTGCTGACGACGCCCGAGTCGTTGTGCCTGCTGCTGACGCGGGAGAACGCGCGGGAGTTGTTTGCGGGGTTGTCGTGCGTGATCGTGGATGAGTGGCATGACTTGCTCACGAGCAAGCGCGGGAGCGCGACGGAGTTGGCGTTGGCGCGGCTGCGGGCGTGGAATCCTGGGATGCGGACGTGGGGGATGTCGGCGACGATTCCGAACGCTGGGGAGGCGTTGGCGACGCTGGTGGGGGAAGAAAGATCACCACGGAGGGCCACGGAGAGCCATGGAGATGGCAAGGAGGCAAGAGGAGAGTTGGGGAAGGGAGCGGTTGGTGATTCGATTTCAGCACAGAGGCACAGAGATGGGGAGGAAGAGGAGAAGGGGGCGGGCGCGAGATTGGAAGATGCTCTCGCGCGGCGCGGGGCGATTGTGGTGCGTGGTGGGATGCGGCGCGAGGTTGGGATTGCGTGTGTGATTCCGTCGGACTCGTCGCGATTGCCTTGGGCGGGGCATTTGGGGCTGGCGATGCTGCCGGATGTGTTGGGGCAGCTTGATCCGGTCGAGCCGACGCTGGTGTTCGTCAACACGCGATCGCAGGCGGAGCGGTGGTTTCATGCCATCGAGTACGCGCGGCCTGAGTGGCGCGAGGTGATGGCGCTGCATCATGGCAGTTTGGATCGCGAGGAGCGCGAGCGCGTGGAGGCGGGGCTCAAAGATGGGACGATTCGCATCGTGGTGTCGACGAGCAGTTTGGACTTGGGCGTGGACTTTTCGCCCGTGCGGAAGGTGCTGCAGATCGGGAGCCCCAAGGGGATAGCGCGGGTGGTGCAGCGGGCGGGGCGGGCGAATCATCGGCCTGGGGAAGCGAGTTGCGTGTGGTGTGTGCCGACGCACGCGATGGAGCTGTTGGAGGTGGTTGCGGCGCGCGAGGCGTTCGCGGAGGGGGAGCTTGAGGGGCGATTCGCGCTGGAGTCGCCTTTGGATGTGCTGGCGCAGCACATGGTGACGTGCGCGCTGGGGGGCGGGTTTCGCGATGAGGAGTTGTTTGCAGAGGTGCGCGGGGCGTGGAGCTATCGCGGGCTGTCGCGTGCGGAGTTTGACTGGGCGCTGGAATTGGTGAGCGTGGGGGGCGTGCTCAAGCACTATCCGCAGTTTCAGAAGATTCGCAAGGGCGAGGATGGCGTGTGGCGGGTCGAGCAGCAGCGGGTGGCGACGCTGCATCGATTGAATGTGGGGACGATCACGGCGGATGGGGCGCTGGAGATTCGATACGTGAGCGGGAAGCGATTGGGGGTGATCGACGAGGGGTTCGTCACGCACCTGCGCGTCCATGAGAAGTTTGTGTTCGCGGGGAAGGTCGTGCAGCTCGTGGGGATTCGCGATCTGGTGGTGCTGGTGCGGGCCGCGGCGGGGACGACGACGAACACGCCCTTGTGGGCGGGGACGCGGCTGCCGATCAGCGAGAGCTTGAGTGGGGCGTTTCGGAGAGTGTTGGAGAGGGCGGGGAAGCACCAAGCCTCCCGCCCCGGAGGGACGGGCCACCCAGAGTTTCAGGCGGCGAGTGAGTTGATTCGGGTGCAACAGGGGCTGAGCGTCGTGCCTGGCGCGGGGGAGTTGTTATGCGAGGTGGCGAGTTCGCGCGAGGGAACGCATCTGTTTGTGTTTCCGTTTGAGGGGCGGCTGGTGCACGCGGGGGCGGCGGCGGTGGTGGCGCTGCGGTTGGCGCGGATGGTGAAGGGGACGTTTTCGTTTGCGGTGAATGACTATGGGTTTGAGATTCTGTCGGCGGATGCGTATCCGTTTGTGGGGCTGATTCGCGAGCGCGGGGCGGAGGTGTTTGGGGTGGAGGGACTGACGCGCGACGTGACGGAGAGCGTCAACATGTCGCAGTTGGCGCGGCTGGCGTTTCGGGAGGTGGCGCGGGTGGCGGGGTTGGTGATGCAGAACTATCCGGGGGCGCGGAAGACCGGGCGGCAGGTGCAGGCGAGCAGTTCGCTCATCTATGACGTGTTCAATGAGTTTGATCCGGAGAATCTGCTGCTGCATCAGGCGCGGAGGGAAGTCCTGGATCGGCACTTCGAACGCGGGCGGCTCGGGCGGACGTTCGCGCGGATGGGGGCGGCGACGGTGGTGCTGCGGGAAACGGCGAGATTCACGCCGCTCGCGTTTCCGTTGGTGGTGGAGCGAGTGGCGGCGAAGATCAGCAGCGAGTCGATCGCGGAGCGGGTGGCGAAGATGCGGGCGGAGTGGGGGAAGGCGTGACATCACCACAAAGACACAAAGAACACAAAGAAGAAAAGACAAACAAGTCGTTCTCTTTGTGTTCTTTGTGTCTTTGTGGTGATGTCTCAATGCGCGTTGCGGTGGACGAAGCCTCGGAAGAGGGTGAGCCAGAGGATTTTGAGGTCGAAGGCCAGGCTCCAGTGGCGGATGTAGAAGAGGTCGTGCTGGAGGCGCTTGCGCAGGCCCGTGTCGCCTCGGTGGCCGTTGATCTGGGCCCAGCCGGTCATGCCGGCCTTGACATGCTGGCGGAGCATGTAGCCCCGCCAGTCTTCGCGGAACTTGGCGATGAGTTCGGGGCGTTCTGGGCGGGGGCCGACGAGGCTCATGTCGCCTAGCAGGACGTTGAAGAGTTGGGGGAGTTCGTCGAGGCTGGCCTTGCGGAGGAGGCGGCCAACCGGGGTGACGCGGGTGTCGTTCTTGCTGGTCCAGGTGGCGGGCTGGTCTGCGCTGGCTTGTTCGTCATCGGCATGACGCATGGTGCGGAACTTGAGGATGTTGAATTCTTCGCCGCCGATAGAGACGCGGCGCTGGCGGAAGATCGCGGGGCCGGGGCTGCTGAGCTTGACGAGGGCGACGATCAGGAGCATGGGCAGGGCAAAGAGAATCAACGCGGCGAGAGAGCCGACGATATCGACCGTGCGCTTGACGATGCCCGCGACGCCGGCCATGGGGCTCTCGCGGATGCTCAGGATGGGCATGCCTTCGAGCTCGTTGATGGTCATGGAGAGCGGGGTGTAGCGAGGGGAGACGTCGGGGATGATGCGGACGTCGAGGGGGAACTTCTCGAGGCGTTGGATGAGCTGCGGGATCAACGCGGCGCGGGTGTTGGGGATGGCGAGGTAGATGGCGTCGACGGGGCGGCGATCGAGGATGTGCTCGAGTTCGGCGATGGAGCCCAGGACGGGACGGTTCAGGATGGGGGCGTGCGACGAAGCGGCGTTCTCGGTGCGATCGACTTCGTGGTGGGCGATGAAGTATGCGACGTGCAGGCCCGTCCAGGCGTTGCGGTCCAGCGTGCGGAAGGCGATGCGGCCCAGGCGGCCGGTGCCGATGATGGCGACGTGGCGGAGGTTCTTGCCGCGGCGGCGGAGCTCGCGGAGGACGGCGCGAAAGGCGGCGCGTTCGATGGCGAGGAAGAGGGGCAGGAGGGCGGCGAGGCAGACGAGTTGGAGCTTGGCGGCGTCGAAACGAACGCCGAAGTAGGTGGCCATGCGATCAGGATCGCTGCCACCCATGATGTCGGGACCAAGGCCCCAGAGGAGGACGATCATGGAGATGATGGTGGCGATGCTGGCGTTGAAGATCGCGCGGGCCTCGGCGAGCATGCGCTTGTCGCGCCAGGGGCGGTAGAGGCCGAAGACGCGGAGGCTGGTGAGGGCGATAGGGAGGGTGAAGATGAGGAGGGGCTGCTGGATCCACTCGCGGACGCCGGCGGGCCAGACGAGGGCGGGGAGGCCGCCGTCGATCTGATGGCGGCGGAGGGACCAGGCGCAGAGGCAGGCGGCGACGATGACAAGTGCGTCGGCGAGGGCGAGGAGGAAGACGAAGAGTTGTTGGCGTTGCTTGAGCACTGGTGGGGCGCGGCCTTGCGCTGGTTTTGTGTGGTCCCCGTGGGCGACGCTCGGGGGCGAGTGTCGTCATCTAAGTGTACCGGAGGGATCGGGGTTTGGGGGAGGTTTTGGAGAGAACTTAGGTGGGATAGGGCGGGCCTATGGGTGAAAGCGTGTGCGGGGGAAGAGACGAAGAGACGGAGAGACGGAGAGAGGAAGGAGAGTGTCGTAGAAACTGGAGAATTCTTCAGGAATTGAGCGCGGGTTGGGTTGCTTCATGCGCCGCATGCGTGGGAGCTTTGCTTCGCCGGGGGCTGCGTCTTGCACTCTGCTTGTCAAGGGCGTGGGACGCTTCCTGACGGGCGCGTTTGGTGGAGGGTCTTGAGGCCGGACCAGAGGAGGGTGAAGTACATGATGAGGACGCACCAACTGGGGCCGGCGATGGCGCGCCAGTTGGTGAGGGCTTCGCGGAACTTTTCCCCGCCTGGCGGGAGGGTGAGGCCCAGCCACATGATGACGAGGCCGGCGATGAGGAGCCAGCGCGAGCGGGTGTGGGTTGTGGTGAGGATGATCGCGGCGGCGACGACGGTCGCGAAGGTCAGCAGGAACATGTGGCGGTTGGTGGTTTGGGGGCTGAAGACGAGGACGGCGACGAGGAGGCCGGTCCACTCGAGGAGTGCGACGCGTGCGTTGGGTTGGGAGAGTTCGCGGTCGCCGCCACGGTCCTTGAAGAAGAGGGCGATGCTGTGGCGCGAGAGCATCCACCAGCCCAGGGCGAGAGCGAGGGTTGCGATCAGGAGGACGCCCGCGGGGGTGATGAGTTGTTGTTGAAAGCGCTCGGCGAGACGTGCGCTGGCGGAGACGATGGAGACGCTGCGCTCCCAGGTGATGCTGTGGATGTTGGCGGCGTCGCCTGACTCGGCGCGGATGCCAGCCATCTCGAGCAGGCCGGCGAAGGCGCGGCCGAGATAGTTGAGGTTGCGATCCCAGCCGAAGATGGGGGCACCGATGAAGAGGCCGAGGGCTGCGGTGGTGGCCATGCTCGCGGCTTCTTTGAAGCGGCGGCGGAGCAGGAGATAAGGCAGGAAGATGATGGCTTGATACTTGATGTTGAAGGCAAGGCCCAGACACGCGCCGGAGAGGAGGGGGCGTGTGCGTTGCAGGACGAGCGCGGCGACGATGAGCAGGAGCGTGAGGGCGTCGGATTGGCCCAGGCTGAGCACCGCGCGGACCTTGTCGATGTTGAGCAGCGCGCCCAGAGCGGCGATGAGGAGGATGGGGGTGGAGAGGAAGTGCGAGAGTGCGAATGTGCGAGCGTGCGAAGGAGAGGAGGATGGAGCGGGCGAAGGAGTGAAGCGGCGGAGGCACTCGCGCGCGAGCAGGAAGAGCGCGGCGAGGAGCATCGCGGCGTTCAGGATGGTCCAGGCGACGCCCGCGGCTTCACGCGAGAGGAGGGCGAGGGGCGTCAGGACGAGGGCGAAGAGGGGCGGGTAGATGTAGCCTTTGGCGGGGCCTGATTCGTACAGGTCTTGGTTGTTGAGCACGGCGCGGGCGGCTTCGTAGAAGTGGATGAAGTCGCCTTCGCGGCCGCGGGCGAACTGTGAGATCGAGGCGATGGTGAAGAAGCCCAGCGCGCCGAAGAGGACGGCGAGGGAGGCGATGCGGAGGTTGCGGGCGTCGGTGGGTTTGGAGAGAAGGCTGGTGAGCAGCATGGGGTGCCGATCGAAGAAGATTCACCACGGAGGAGACGGAGATCACGGAGGAAGGCAGGGGATGAGGGAATCGAGATCAGTCAGTTGAGAAAAGCGGAAGAGTGGCCGCGGCTTCTCTTCTTCTCCGTGTTCTCTGTGAACTCCGTGGTCAACTGGAGTGGGCTGAGTGTGCGACGCTTTCTGGCGGACGCGTTTCGTGGTGTGGCCTAGGCGGGGAGTTCCCAGGGCGTGCCTGGCTTGTAGTTGATCAGGTCGTAGAGCTGTTGGCGGGTTTGCATCTGGTCTTGGAAGCCGGCGACGGAGCCGTCTTTCTGCAGTTGCGTGAGGGCGCGATCGACCGCGCCCATGGCGACGCGCAGGAGGCTGACCGGGTAGATCACGCAGGAGTAGCCCGTCGCGCTGAAGTGGCTGAGAGGGATGTTGGGGGTCTTGCCGAACTCGGTCATGTTGGCCAGCAAGTAAGGACGCTTGCCGGCGGGGATGCTGGGATCGGCGTTGGGGCCTCTTCCGAGCGCGGCGGCGAAGAGGGCGAACTCCTGCTCACTGGCGAGGCCTTCGGGGAAGATCATGTCCGCGCCGGCGGCGACATAGGCCTTCGCGCGTGCAACGGCGGCGTCGAAGCCGTCGACGCCTCGGGCGTCGGTCCGTGCGCAGATGATCGTGCCGTTGCATTGCTTCGCGGCGCGGGCGGCCCATTGGATTTTTTCGACCATGTGGTCGGTGGGGACGAGTTCCTTGCCGTCGAGGTGGCCGCAGCGCTTGGGGAACTTCTGGTCTTCGAGGTGGAGGCCTGCGGCGCCGGCGCGGGCGTATTCGATGACGGTCTTGCGGACCATCTCGGCTTCGCCAAAGCCGGTGTCGGCGTCGGCGAGGACGGGGAGGTTGCTGGCGTCGGCGGCTTCGCGGATGCAGCGGGCGAAGTGCTCGAGGGAGAGCAGGCCCACGTCCGGGACGCCCGCGGCGACGGAAGTCGCTGCGCCGGAGATGTAGCAGGCTTCAAAGCCGTGGCGGGCGATGGCGCGGGCGGCGAGGGCGTTGAAGGCACCGGGAATCGCGATGCAGCGGCGGTCCATGGCGGCGCGGAGACGGGCGGGGGCGGGGGCTTCGGTGGACATGGGGGAGGGTAGGGAGAAGCGACGGAGTGACGGAGTGGGGAGGCAATGAGGCACGCATGCACGAATTGAGGAGGCGGGTTGCGGGTGTGAGTGCTTTGGGCTTTTGAACGCAGAGGAAGACAGAGAGAAGAAGAGAGAGGACGCGGAGAGGGGAGTGGGCTTGAGACTCGGTGCATCGGGCGCGTGTGGTGTGAGCGAATCAGCATTGCGATCAGCGTTTCATCCAAGTTCCTACTCTCCGTTCTCTCTTCTCTTCTCTCTGTTTTCCTCTGCGTTCAAGAGCCAACGCCCCCGCTCCCCTCATCATGTACAAAGACCTCCGACAGTTCGTGGCAGCGCTCGAGGCGGCGGGGGAGTTGGTGCGCGTAAAGACGCGGGTGGATCCGGTGTTGGAGATCGCGGCGATTGCGGATCGCGTCAGCAAGATGCGTGCCCCCGGGTTGCCCAGCGCGGGGGCGCGGGGGACGGATCCGAGATTCTTTGATCGGGGCGGGCCGGCGTTGCTCTTTGAGAATGTTGAAGGCTCGGATGTGCCGGTGCTCATCAATGCGTTTGGGTCGTATCGGCGGATGGAGATGGCGCTGGGGCTGCATGATGCGGGGAGCGGCATTGCAGCGGGGCACACGCCGGGCGGGTTTGAGGTGTTGGCGGGGAAGTTGGCGGAACTGACGAAGCCAGAGCCGCCCAAGAGTCTTGGGGACTTGCTCGCGAAGGCGAAGCAGTTTGCGCCGCTGCTGAAGATTCCGCCGAAGCGGCACTCGGGGAGCGGCGCGTGTCAAGACGTGGTGATCACGGGCGATGCGATTGATCTCACGCGGCTGCCGATCATCCGGTGTTGGCCGCACGATGGGGACTTTGCGGCGTTGGGGTATCCGGCGAACGTGAATGATTGCGTTGAGGGGCTGGGGCGGGGCGCCGACTGGGATGCACGCTTTCGCGGGCGATACATCACGCTCGCGGGGATTCACACGATTCATGCGGATGACGTTGGCGCGAGCAAGCCGTCGAGCCACAACATTGGCATGTATCGCGTGCAATTGCTCGGTAAGCAGCGGATGGCGATGCACTGGCACATGCATCATGACGGAGCGCGGCATTGGCGCTCGTGGAAGAAACTGGGGAAGCCGATGCCGGTCGCGGTGGCGTTGGGCGGGGAGAGCGTGTTGCCGTATGCGGCGACGGCGCCGTTGCCGCCTGGGTTAAGTGAACTGTTGCTGGCGGGATTTTTGAATCGGGGCGGGATTGAGATGGTGCGGGGGAAGACGGTGCCGATTTGGGTGCCTGGGAATGCGGAGATCGTGATTGAGGGGTTTGTGAGCGATCGCGCCGGGCTGATTGATTTCGACCCGCGGCGGGATGGGGCGATTGGCGAAGGGGGCGTGTTTGAAGGGCCGTTCGGCGATCACACGGGCTTCTACTCGTTGCCCGATCGGTATCCGATCTTGACGGTGACGGCCATCACGATGCGGCGGAATCCGATCTATCCGACGACGGTGGTGGGGCTGCCGCCTCAGGAGGATTACTTCCTGGGGAAGGCGACAGAGCGGATTTTCCTGCCGCTGCTCCGGACGTTGCTGCCCGACATCGAGGATTACGACCTGCCGATGTTTGGGGCGTTTCACAACTGCGCGGTGCTGAAGATCAAGAAGTCGTACCCGCTCCATGCGCGGCGGGTGATGCATGGCGTGTGGGGTGCGGGGCAGATGGCGTGGACGAAGACGATTGTCGTCGTGGATGAGGATGTGAATCCGCACGACACGTTCGCCGCGCTGCGGGCCGTGGGGGAGTGGTGCGTGCCTGGGCGGGATATGGAGTTGGTGCGCGGGCCGGTGGACATTCTGGATCATGCGACGCCGTTTCTTGGCGCGGGGACGAAGATGGGGCTGGATGCGACGCGGAAGTGGGACGGCGCGGAGACGCACCGGCACTTGAGCGGCGTCGCGGCGGAGGCGTGCGCGGGGGGGGAGATCGGGGCGGTGCTTGGGGGGGCGGCGCGGGCGACGGAGCGGCGTGTGAGCGCGATTGCGGGTGTGCTGGGCGCGCGGGTGCCGGAGGAGTTGGGCGGGTGGTGGTTGCTGGTGCGCATGAAGAAGGATCGCGGCGGGGACGGACAGCGCGTGATCAAGGAGTTGGGCGCGATCACGCAGGAGTGTGGCGTGCCGCGGTGGACGATTGTGGTGGGGAGCGATGCGGACCTTGGGAACATCGATGATGTGTTGTTCCACTGGATGGCGCACATGTCGGCGGAGCGGGATCGATACCTCAGCGTGTGCGGGCGGCGGGTTGCGTTTGATGCGACGCCGAAGATGGCGGGTGATGAGCGGGATGGGTGGGGCGTGCGGGATTGGCCGCCGGTTTTGCGGGTGGATGAGGCGGTGAGGGCGAGGGTGGCGGAGCGGTGGGGTGAGTTAGGGGTGGGGGGAGAGAAGAAGTGACGAAGAGACGAAGAGACGAAGAGACGAAGTGGGGCAATTCGGTGGGCGTGTGGACGCGTTCCTCGCTTGCGCGAGGGGTCCATTGCACTGATGAGGGATCGGGAAAAGCGGGCGGACGGGATCGAACCGACGACCTACGCGTTGGGAACGCGTCGTTCTACCGCTGAACTACGCCCGCGGTGAGCCGAGTATATGCGGGAATGGGGCCGGGGCGATGTGTTCTCGTGGGCGAGAGTTGCGCGGGCTTTGTGCCGAGAATTGGGCGGCTTGGGAGCGGGGCGGACTTGGAAAAGCTGTCGCAAGCGGGGAAGCGGCGTGAAGCACGCGGATGTGTGGTTGCGTTTGCGCGAGTTTTCGATATGCTGGCCGCGCGTGCGAGGAGCGGAGCGGGTTGCGACGTGCGCACGTGTGTTGGTACAACAGGTTCAGGGAACCGGAGTGTGATTGATGAGCGTGTGGAAAGCGGCGGGGATGGCGGGAGTGGTGGTCGGCGGCGCGGCGTGGGGTGATGTCGGGGCGGCGTCGCTGAGTTACGCGGGGTCGGGGGCGAGCGTGGCGAGCGCGATCGCGGCGGCCACGCCGGAGGACGCGAAGCCGGAACTGCCGACGACGGAGGGCTTTTCTGACTTCTGGAACGGGTGGAAGCGGAATGTGGAGTTGGGGTTCAACGGGGCGGAGGGCAACAGCGACAACTTCAGCATTCGGGGCGGCATCGGCGCGAAGCGTGAAGCCAAGGACATGGTGACGGCGGCGGGGCTGAACTACAAGTACGCGCAGCAGGATGATGAGAAGAGCCAGAGCAGGGGCGAGGCCTTCGCGAAGTCGGATTACGTGTTCGACGAGAGCAAGTGGGGGTTCTTCTGGCAGGCGAAGCTCGAGTATGACGAGTTCCAGGCGTGGGACTGGCGGGCGTCGATCTTCCTGGGTCCCAGCTACATGTTCATCAAGGACGAGCGCACGCTGCTACGCGGGCGCGCGGGTGTCGGCGGGTCGTACGAGTTTGGCGGCGAGGGGGACGAAGAGTTTCACCCCGAGGCGATGCTGGGTGTGGACTGGGAGCACAAGCTGACGGAGCGGCAGAAGCTGTTCCTGACGGTGGAGTGGTACCCGAGCCTGGATGAGTGGCCTGACTATCGCGCGTACGCCAAGGGCGGGTGGGAGATCCTGGTGGACCCCGAAGCGAACATGTTCCTGAAGCTGGGGTTTGAAGATCGGTATGACATCAGCCCGGGCGATGGACGCAAGAAGAACGACTTCGAGTACTTCGGCATGATTTCCTGGGTCTTCTAGGTCTCGTCAACGTGTGGGCACGGCTCGCGCCTTCGTCCCTTGGACGAGGGCGTTTTTGATTCTTGGTACAACGAGCTATTGCGAATTGGGGTCGATGCTGGCGTTTGGAAACGTCGGTTTTCATGCGCGTTCTGAATTAGGGTCGATACCCCCCCTGTGCGCCGGCGGAGGCCGGCGTTCGTTAGAGGGGGCCGCTACCCCGCGCGCATGATCGCGCGGCAATTGAAGGAGCTTGCGATGGGTTTGATCAAGGAGTTCAAGGAGTTTGCGCTGAAGGGGAACTTCTTTGACATGGCGATCGGTGTCGTGATTGGCGGGGCGTTTGGCACGATTGTGACGTCGCTGATCAAGGACATCATCATGCCGGTGGTGAGCTTGCCGGGCAATGTTGACTTCACCAAGTCCTTGATCGTGCTGAAAGAGAACGCGGCGGATCCGGCCAAGAGCATCACGCTCAACTACGGGGCTTTCGTGACTGTGCTGATCAACTTCCTGATTCTGGCGTTCGTGCTGTTCCTCGTGGTGAAGATGTACAACGCGGCCCGCAAGAAGTTTGAGGCGGAAAAGCCCGCGCCGGCTCCGGCTGGGCCGACGGCGGATCAGAAGCTGCTGATGGAGATTCGCGACTTGCTGGCGAAGCGTTGAGATTGAGTTGGTGCGAGATTGAACGCCGCTCCGAGAGGGGGGGCGTTTTTTCTTTGGGCAAAGAGGAGCACCGCGGAGGTCGCGGAGAGCGCGGAGGGGCAGTGTGGCCGCTGATTTTCGCAGATGGGCGCGGATTTCAAGACACGGTCTTTCTGATCCGCGTCAATCCGCGTGCATCCGCGGCCACTCTTGCTTTGGGCTTTCTCCGTGGCGACTCCGTGGTGAATTCGAGAGGCTGCGGTGTGTGACGCTTCCTGACGGGCTCGTTTCGTGAGTGGGTCAGATGCCCAGAAGGTTGCGGATGTCGTTGTAGGTGACGAAGAGGAACATGCAGCCGATGAGGACGAGGCCGGCGACGGTGACGGCGTTTTGGAAGGGGACGGGGACGGGCTTGCCGCGAATCCACTCGTAGAGAATGAAGAGGAACTGGCCGCCGTCGACGATGGGGAGGGGGAGGAAGTTGATGACGGCGAGGTTGACGGAGATGAGGGCGAGGAAGAAGAGCAGCCAGATCATGCCGCGTTCGGCGATGAGGGTGCCCAGGTGTGCGATGCCCACGGGGCCCTTCAAGTGTTCGACCTTGACGGTGCCTTGGACGAGGCGCGCGAAGGTGAGGTAGGTCTGGAGCATGGTGCGCTTGGTTTCGTGGAAGCCCATGGCGAGGGCCTGGGTCACGGAGTCGGCGCGGAGCTTGACTTGGGCGGGTTCGAAGAGTTCGACGGGGACGTTGCTGGTCCAGCTGAGGTGCTGGAGAGCGGTGATGTCTGCGGGGGACAGGGTCCAGGCGATCATTTCGGGAGTGACTTCCAAAGTGTCTTGGGCGGGCGCATCAGGCGAGGCGTCATTGGTTGAGGTCGCGAAGGAGGGGAGGCCTCGGGCGGCACGCTGGATGGTGAGTTGGACAGTGAGGGGCGATGCGCCGGTGTGGGCGATGGCTTGGTCGCGGAGGAGGCGGGCGACGTCGCGGAGGGTCTTGACGGGCGAGCCGTTGACGGCGGAGATGGTGGTGCCGGGAGCGATGGAGAGGGATGCGGCGCTGTGGTCGGCGGTGCGGCCGGTGGTGTCGCGGGTTTGGGCGATCGGGGCGGCGAGCAGGGCGAAGCGGTCGGTGGTTTCGTCGACGGCCATGCCCACGCGACCATCGCGGCGGACCTTCACAGCGGGGAGCGTGACTTCTTCGTAGCCGCCTTGTGCGTTGGCTCGCAGAACGACCATGGGAAGGGTCTTGCCCTTGTGGCGGCGGACTTCTGGCATGCCTTCGGCGAGGCTGGGGTACTCGAGATCGCCGATGCGGGCGAAGATGTCGCCTGGCAGGAGGCCTTGCTGCTTGGCGTGGTCTTCGAGGGCGTCGTCGCGCGGCTGGATGCTCATGACGCCGACGAGGCCGGCCAAGTGTTCGATGGGGCGGATGGTCTTGTCGTCGCCCACGAAGCCGGTCATGAGTTCGGGGACGGGTTGGATTGAGTGCTCGCGAGTCGCATCCTGCTTGTCGCGGAAGGTGGCGAGCAGGGGGCGGCCTTCGCCTGCGCGGACGGCGCGGTCGAGGTCGTGGGCGCTCTCGACGGGCTTGCCGGCGACGTGCGTCAGGGTCATGCCCTTGCGCAGGCCGTCGAGGGTGTCGAAGGCGATTTGGTTGCCGCGGGCTGGGCCGGTGCCCAGGTCTTGCATGTTGCTGAAGAGGTTTTCCTGTGGGTCGGCGCTGAAGACGAGGGGTTCGCTGACGCCTGGGCGGCGGACTTCGAGGATGAGTTTGTCGTCGCGGGCGGCCATCGCGCTGGCGAGGACGAGGTCGTCGAAGGAGAGGGGGCGTTCGCCGTTGATCTTTTCGATTTGGTCGCCTGGCTTGAGGCCGGGGGTGGTGACGGGGCCGGCGATGGGCGATGCCAGCGCGGCGGCGCGGCCTGGTTCGACGTCGCCGATGATGGCGGGGTTGACTTGGCGGCCAACGGTGAAGACGACGACGAAGAGGACGGCGGCGAGGATGATGTTCATCACCACGCCCGCGGAGATGACGATGAGGCGCTTCCAGGGGTGGCAGTTTTGGTAGGAGTCGGAGGCGGTGGATGCTGCGGCGGGGTTGAGATCGTCCTGACCCAGCATCTTGACGTAGCCGCCGAAGGGGAGGGCGTTGAGGCGGTATTCGGTGGGGGAGAGGGCCAAGGTGCTGGGCGCATCGCCTCTTGAACGGGCGCGGGCGAGTTCGGCTTCGCGATCAAGGCGCGCGAGGTACTCGGCTTCGGAGGAGCCCTTCTGCAAGCCCATGCCCTTGCGATAGGAGAAGAGGGCGGGGCCGAATCCGATGGCGAAGGCGAGGACGCGGATGCCGGCCCAGCGGGCGGCGAGGAAGTGGCCCAGCTCGTGCACGAAGATGATCGCGCCGAAGCCGAGGCAGACGAGGAGGACGTCGAGGGCGGTGGAGAGGAAGGACATGGGTGGATTAGAGCGCGGAGCGATGGAGTGATGCAGGGTTGGAGATCGGCATTCGGGATTCGGGATTCGGCATTCGTGGTTGGGGTCGCGGGGTGAGGGCGGGAAGTGGCATGGTGCGACGCACGTGCATCATCGGGTGGATTTGAGCGGTGCGGTGATGGAACCGTACGAGAGTGGGTGGTGGGGGGTTTAGTGCGCGTGAAAAAGCCCGCACAAAGGCGGGCTTTGAAGGGAATCAGGTTGGAAGGCTCGGCTCGGAGAGCCGAGGTACCCAATTGGGCTTAGTTGCCCTCCTTCTTCTTGGCGTACTTGACGGAGCAGCCGTAGGCCTCGGTTTCCTTGGTGGTGACGTTGCTGCCGGCGGTGAGTTCGGTCAGGGCCTGATCGACGTAGTTGATGTCGCCCGGCTTGTCGGCGCTGCGGTTGTTGTCGATGGCGCCGGCGTATTCGATCTTGCCGGTCTTGCCGATGACGAACATGTGGGGCGTGCGCTTGGCGCCGTAGAGGCGGCCGACGTCGCCGCTTTCGTCGAGCAGGACGGGATAGCCGATTTCGTATTCCTTCTTGGCCTTGACGTTGCGTTCCTGGCCGTTGCCCTGTTCACCCTTGGCGCCGGAGTTGATGGCGATGAAGGTGACGCCCTTGTCCTTCCACTTGGCGTGGAGGTTCTTGAAGGTGGGGTTCTTCTCGTGGTGCTTGACGACGAAGGGGCAGTCGGGGTTGAACCACTCGAGGACGATGATCTTGTCGCCGTCCTTGAGGAGGCTGGCGAGGTCGACGGCCTTGCCGTCGGTGTCGGTGAGGCTGAAGGGGGGAGCGACGTCGCCCGGCTTGACGCCGCCGGCGGATCCGAGGGCCTTTTCGCCTTGCTGCTTGGCCTTCTCGGCTTCCTTTTCAGCTTCCAACTTCTTGGTCTCGGCGTGCTTCTTGGCCTTCTCGATTTCGGCGGACTTTTCCTGCTTGATCTTCTCCAACTTCTCGTTGGGGACTTCGTTCACAGGCTGCTCCGGTTTGGAGGGGGTCTGCACGGGGGCGTTCTGAGTCTGGGCGAGGGCGACGCCCGTGAGGGCGAGGCTGGCGAAGAGGGCTGCGACGAGGTTGGACTTCATGATCGACTTCTCCATCCGCGGCGCGAGGTCGGCGACGGGCCGGACTTGCGGGCGGGAATTGGTACGGGGTTGGATGACTATTGCACGGCTAGGCAGCGAGATGGCTGCGGTTTCCTTGCTACTTCGCGGGCGGCTGAGCCGGGCGAATCGCTACGCGGAAGTATTCGCGGGGTGTGGGGGCGGCATTGCGGAGGCGGACCTCCAGGATGCCGAGGGCTTGGAGGGGGGGATGAGAGGGGGACTCGGGTGGTGTTTGGGTGCTGGACGCGGCGGCTGTGGAGGTTTCCAGTGGCGGGAGTTCGAGCACCAGGCGGGAGCCTTCGGCGGACCAGTCTTGGGCGTCGGTTTCGAGGGGAGTGGAACCTTGGGCGGGGAAAAAGGCCAGGCCTGTGACTTCGCCCGAGGCTTCGAAGGTGAGGGTGGGGAGGGAATCGGCGGTTGAGAGGATGCCGCGGAGGCCGAGTTTCGCGGCTTTGGGGCTGTCGAGACCCGGGAGCGCGGCGGCCTGGGCGGCGCGGGCGATGATGTGGCGGGGTTCTTTGGAGTCCTTGGGCGGGGGCACGGCGGGGTCGGCGCTGGAGGCAGCGTCGGCGACGACGCGGAGACGCAGGGTGGTCTCGGCGGACTCGGAGAGGCAGACGTCCTTGCAGACGATCCACTTGGCGGAGGCGGTGATGGTCACTGGGCCCAGCGCGGCGTCGGCGGGGATGTTGACGGGGAGGAGGAGCGTGAGCGAGTGTTCGTAGATGTGTTCGACGGTGAGTTCGTTGGCGGCGATGCGTTTCGGTGCGGGCCAGGCGGGTTCGTCTGTGACTTGCCAGCCGGGGGGAAGCGTGAATTCCCAGCGCGGCTCCATGCCTTCTTCGGCCAGGCCGTTGAAGTAGAGGTGCCAATCGTCGTCGATGATGAAGTGGAGGGCGAGGGTGGTGGTGGTGGCGGGTTGGACGAGGCCGGAGGCGTGGAGGAGCGAGAATTGGGCGCGAGTGTCTGTTTGCGGGGTGGCTGTCATGGAGTCGGCGAGAGCGTTCTTGGTGCGAGCGGGCTGCGATGAGGGCGTGCCAGACTGCGCGAGGCTGTGGGTGTTCAGTGCGGCGAGGAGGAAGAGGGCGGCGATGTGTGACTTGGAGTGCGGCATGCGGGGGAAGGCCAAAGGCGGAACGAACCTACGCTGGGCGTGATGCATCAGATGCTACGAGTTGGTGTGGGGTTGCGTTCCGCGAAAGTGCGGAGGAGCGTCGGCGGCATGGTTGCGTGCAAGCGTTTGGTCATGGTTTTGTGCGGCTTGGTGCTGGTTTTCGCGGGCGCTGGGGGCCTGGGCGGATGCAGCGGCAAGACCGATCTTTCGATTCAGTACTGGCAGGCGAATCAGGCGATCGCGAAGGTGGCGGAACTCTCGAAGGATCCCGAGTCGCTGGCGATCATCGATGTGCGGTCGAGCGAGGAGTTTGCGAAGGAACGGATCGCGGGGGCGCGGAACATGACCATCGCGGAGTTTGCCACGCCCAGCGTGCGGGACGCGAAGGCGCCCGGCGAGACGGTGATTGCGGGGAAGGATGAGATTCTGATTTACGCGAACGATCCGGGGTCTGCGGTGCCGCGGGCGATGGCGAAGCGGTTGATGCGGATGGGGTATGACGATGTGTATGTGCTGCAGGGTGGGTTGTTGGCGTGGAAGCGGGCGGGGGGGGTGGTGGAGGAGTGAGGAGGAAGTGACGAAGTGACGGAGTAACGAAGTGGCGGAGGAGCAGGGAGTTGGTGGGACGTCGCTGTTCTCGTGACCTGGGCACACCGTCCGCTTGACGCCTTGACCGTTGTTTTCCACGCGGCGGAGTCGCATGAGTTTGGTTGAGCAAAAAGACGGCGTGGGTGGTGGAATCGCCCGGCGGATCAAGCCGCTGGCGACGTTGGTGGCCAATCAGATCGCGGCAGGCGAGGTTGTGGAGCGGCCCGCGTCGGTGGTGAAGGAACTCGTCGAGAACGCGCTGGATGCGGGGGCGACGCGGATTGTGGTGGAGCTTGAGGCGGGCGGGATTGAATTGGTGCGGATCACGGATGATGGGTCGGGGATTGAGCCTGACGATCTGCCGCTCGCAATTGCGCCGCACGCGACCAGCAAGATCAGCGAGGCGAGCGATCTGGATCACATCGGGACGCTGGGGTTTCGGGGCGAGGCGTTGGCAAGCATCGCGTCGGTGGCGCGGGTTTCGATTCGTTCGCGCACGCGGGGGCAGGCGGGGGCGATGATGTTGGAGGTGGAGGGGACCACGCACGGGCCGGCGAAGCCGGCAGCGGGGGCGGTGGGGACGTGCGTGTCGGTGCGGAATCTGTTCTTCAACACGCCCGCGCGGCGAAAGTTTTTGCGGACTGTGCAGACGGAGAAGGAACGGTGCGTGGATGTGTTTGAGCAGCTCGCGCTCGCGCATCCGGCGATCGGGTTTACGCTGGTGGTGGATGGCCGCGTGGCGCAGGAGCACGCGAGCGGGCAGGGGCCGCGGCAGAGGGTGCTGAGCGTTTTGGGCAAGGAAGTTGAGTCGCAGATGGTGGAGGTGCACGCGGATCAGTTTGACGATGCGCGTGGGCTTGCGTTGTGGGGGTTGGCGGGGCTGCCCAGTCTTGCGCGGGGGAGCGTCAAGGGTCAGCATGTGTTCTTGAACGGGCGGGCGATCAAGGATCGCACGATTCAGCACGCCATCAGCGAGGCGTATCGCGGGCTGATTGAGCCGGGAAGGCATCCGACGCTGGTGCTCATGCTCGCGTTGTCGCCAGAGGGCGTGGATGTGAATGTGCATCCGCAGAAGGCGGAGGTGCGGTTCCGGGATGGGTCGATGGTGCACTCGACGGTGCTGCGCTCGCTGCGCGAGGCGCTGGCGCGGGCGGACCTGACGCCCAGCGTGGGGACGCTGCGGCCTAGTGCGGCGTGGGGGCCGCCGAAGGTTGACTTGCTGGGGGCGAGCGCGAGCAGCACGGGGTTGCCGCTGCTGGATGGTGGTGCGCCGACGCCTGGAGTCAGCGCGGCGAAGTTTGCGGCGTATTTTTCGCGGTTTTCACCCGGGCGCGAGCAGATGGCGCTCAGTCTGGCGGAGGCCGATCAGGCGGTGCGACGGAAAGAAGCGGCGGAGAGCGGGGCGGGAACGAACGGGTCGGATGGGGCCCAGGCGACGGGTGGACTTGGGCGCCTGGACGCGATGGGCGCGGCGGTGCCAGCGGCGAAGTCGATCAGTGGCGGGGACGCGGCGTTGCTGCAGGTGCACAACTCGTATGTCGTCACGCAGGATGAGCAGGGCGTGGTGATCATCGATCAGCATGCGTTGCATGAGCGGGCGATGTTCGAGTACCTGACGCAGCGGGTGCTTGCTGGGAATCTTGAAAGTCAGCGGCTTTTGATGCCGGTGGTGGTGCGGGCGAGCGGGGCGGCAAGCGCGGCGTTGCTCGGTGCGGAGGGGCTGCTCGCGCGGATTGGGTTGGAGGTTGGGTTGATGGGGGACGGGGAGGTGGGGGTGCAGGCGTTCCCGAGTTTCTTGCTGGAGCGCGGCGTGGAGGTTGGGGAGTTTGTCGAGGAGCTGTTGCGGAAGGCGGAGGCGGGAGAGCTTGATGGGGCGGGTGTTCAGGTTGGAGCGAGCGCGGAGCATGCGCTGCGGGATGTGCTGGACATGATGGCGTGCAAGGCGGCGATCAAGGCGGGGGATCATCTGACGCCGATGGAGTTGGCGGAGCTGGTGAAGCTGCGCGAGGATGTGGAGCGGAGCAGCAACTGCCCGCATGGGAGGCCGACGAGCATTCGGCTGACGCTGCGGGAGCTTGAGAAGTTGTTTGGGAGGGCGTGAGAAGAAGAGACGTAGAGACGTAGAGACGAAGTGGAGGGCGGAAGAGGGGCCGCGGATTTGCGCGGATTGACGCGGATATCGAGACAGGGCTTTCAGTCTTTTCCACGCAAATCATTGGTAATCCGCGGCCGCTCTTCTTGTCCTTCTCCGTGGCTCTCTGTGGCTCTCCGTGGTGAAACTCGAGCGTTCGGTGTGTGACGCTTCCTGACGGGCGCGTTTCGGGGGAATTAGGCAGCGAAGCGTGCGGCGTGTTGGGTGTCGTCGTCGCGCTTGAGCGGGGCGGGCGGGGTCCAGGTGCTGGGTTGGCGCAGGCGTGCGGCGACTTCGCGCAGGAAGACAGGCTTATCGATGGGCTTGGTGAGGCAGGCGTCGCAGCCGGCATCGATGCAGTGCTGTTGTTCGCCCTTGAGGGCGTGGGCGGTGAGGGCGACGATCTGGAGGGGGTACTTCTGGTTGCGGAGTTCGCCGCTGGCGGTGTAGCCGTCCATCACGGGCATCTGCATGTCCATGAGGATGAGGTCATAGGGCTTGCCTGCGTGCCAGGCTTCGAGGGCCTTGTGCAGGCCCAGTTCGCCGTTCTCGGCGATGTCGACGGTGGCGCCTTGCTTCTTGAGGATCATCGAGATGAGGCGCTGGTTGTCGGGACCGTCTTCGACAAGGAGAATCGTGCCTTGGAGGGGGCCGGAGGCGGGCTGGGTGGTGGGCGTTGGTGACGCGGGCGTGGCAGCGGCGGGGGCGACTTCGACGGGGAGGAGCGTGGGGGCTTCGCGCTTCGTCAGCTGGACCCATTCAACGCCTTGGAGCGGGCCAGTGGGGAGAGTCAACGTGAAGACGCTGCCTTTGCCCGGCGCGCTGTCAAGGGCGAGGGAGCCGCCCAGGCGTTCGGTGATGTTCTTGGTGATGAACAGGCCCAAGCCGGTGCCGCCGAATCGGCGGCTCATGGAGTTGTCGGCCTGGGTGAAGGGATTGAAAAGGCGGAGGATCTGGTCGCGGCTCATGCCGATGCCGTCGTCCTGTACGCGGATGGTCATGCGTTGGTCGCGGGCGTTGCATTCGACGAGGATGCGGACTCCGCCCTGGTTGGTGAACTTGATGGCGTTGCTGACGAGGTTGATGAGGGCCTGCTTGATGCGGGTGGGGTCGGAGGTGATCTTGGCGGGGAGCGGGCCGCTGGCGATCAGGTCGAAGGCGAGTTGTTTCTCGCGCGCCTTGGCGGCGAGGAGTTGTTCCACGTCCTGGAGGATCTGGGCGGGGCTGCAGGGGATGGATTCGACTTCGAGCTTGCCGGCCTCGATCTTGGACATGTCGAGGATGTCGTTGAGGATGGTGAGGAGGTGCTGGGCGTTGCGGCGAATGGTGGCGGCGGCGGAAATGCGCTCGTCCTTGACGCCGTTGGGATCGAGGAGGACATCCGCGAAACCGGCGATGGCGGTGAGGGGCGTGCGGATTTCGTGGGACATGGTCGCGAGGAACGCGCCCTTGGCGCGGCTGGCGACTTCGGCGTCGTCGCGGGCGGCGGCGGTGGATTGCATCAGCGAGAGAATCTGGTCACGCTGGCGGCGGATGCGGGAGTGCACGGCTTTGGCGGTGGCGGCGGCGCCCAGGCCCAGCAGGAGGAAGAGGCCCAGGATCGCGCCGTAGCGGAGGGTGAGTTGGCGGTGCACGAGGGCTTCGACGCGGGCGTTGAGGGCGAGGGCGTCCTGGGCGTATTGCTCGCGGGTGGCGGCGTAGTCAGGACCTTCGACCAGAGCGCGGGCGTCGGCGGCGCGATTGGAGGCGAGGAGTTCGAATGACTTGGCTTCGTGGCGGGCGAGGGCGGCGCCCGCGCTGGCGGCCGCGTCGTCTGTGCCGGCGCGCAGGATCAGATAGTCATCGAGCCCCAGCGCGGTGGCGGCGGCATCGGCGTCGGCGAGGGCGCGGGCGACGGTGTGCTCGATGGTGTGATACTGGGTTTGGAGCGCGGGGTTTGCGGTGGCGGCAGCGACGCGGACGGTGGTGGCGAGCTGCTCTTCGAGCTGCGCGACGCGGGCGTGGGCGGTGACGAAGGCCTGGGCCTGTGCCTGCACGGAGCGCATCTCGAAGAGGAGGGTGAGGAGCGCGGCGTTGATGGCGAGGAAGAAGACCGCCGGGAAGAGGATCCAGCGGTTGGACCCGGCGCGCGGCGCGCGAGTGGCGGTGGGCGGGGTTGGGGACTGGACGGGCGCGGCGGGCATCGTGTGAGAGGGATCGGGCGATGTGCGGTGGTCCTCGAACTTGGGGTCGGGTACGAGCGATGGTGACGGGACGGATGGTCGGGCTGCGCGGGGCGAACGTCGGGTGGGGTCCGGTAAAGGCTGGTTGGTGAGGCCGCCAACACTTGGCCCACGTTGAAGCGGTGGAAAGTCATCCTGGGCGTTGTGTACCTGCTGGCGGTGGTGGCCAGTGTGGTGTCGATGCGGATGGGTGATGCGGGGTTTGCTCCCAAGGCGCCGGAGGGCGTGCGCAGCGCTGGGATCGCAGAGCGGATCGATGGGCGCCATGTGCAGCTCAGCATGGCGTTTCGCGAGTGGGAGGCGTCGGGCGGAGCGGGTGATGCGCCGGTGGTGGTGTTGCTGCATGGCGCGCCGGGGGATTCGTCGAACTTTGCGAAGCTTGCGCCATTGCTGGCGGCGCGTGGTGTGCGGGTGATCGCGCTTGATCAGCCGGGGTTTGGGGCGAGCAGTGTCTGTGGGCCTGCGCAGGCGCGGCTTGATCTCTCCATTCGCGCGAACGCGGAGCGGGCGTGGCTCGCGTTGGATGCGATGGGTGTGCAGCGTGCGCACGTGGTTGGGTGGAGCAACGGTGGTGGGACGGCGATGTGGATGGCGGAGCAGCAGGCCGCACGTGCGGAGAGTTTGACGCTGATGAGCAGCATTGGCGTGCAGGAGCTGGAGGGGAGCGGCAGTTACTGGATGGAGCAGGCGAAGTATGGGTATGGGAAGGTGTTGGTGGGGATGGTGCCTGATTTCGTGCCGCATTTTGGGATGTGGGGGACGTTCTCTCAGCGGGTGGGCTGGCTGCGGAACTTTTCGGATTCGGATCAGCGCGAGTTGCGCGGGGTGATGGAGCAGATTGACGCGCGGGGGACGGACACGCTGATTCTGCACGGGGCGTATGACGTGCTTGCGCCGCTGCGCGTGGCGGAGGAGACCAGGCGGGCGATGCCCAGCGCACGGATGCTGGTGCTGGATGCGAATCACTTCTTGCCGTTTCGGCAGGCGGAAGAGACGGCGGATGCGATCATGGGGATGGTGCGGGGCGGGGAGGGTTTGCCCCAGCGCGGCGTGCGCGCGGATCGGTGGACGGCGGTGGAACGGACGGGCGTGCTTGGGGTGGTGGATGCGGCGCGGCTTTCGGTGCGGGAGGCGCCGTGGTGGGTGCATGTGATCGCGCTGGCGGCGTGCGCGGCGTGGTCGCCTGTGATTGCGATCGCGCTGGCGGGCGTGGCGATTGTGGGGATGCAGGGGCCGGCGATTGATCCGTTTGTGGCGGTGGTGGGATTGGTGTTGGGCGTGGTCACGCGGAACGTCTGGAAGGCGATGCGGGGCGGAGCATCACGCGTGGATTGGACGCGGCGGATCGACACGAATCAGGTTGTGGAGGGTTGGCAAGGCGGTGTGATGCACGGTTGGCGGGGCGAGGCGGCGGCGGGGTTTGGGTCGGCGCAGCTGCACGCTGGAAACTGGTTTGGCATGCTGGGGATCGCGGCGTTTGTGGTTGGGATTGTGGTGTGGGGCACGATTGCGATGTTCGCGAGCATCGTCGGGATGGCGATTGTGGAGCATGAGATCACGCCTCAGGCGCACGGGATTGGCGTGCTGGTGGGATGGCTTGTGTATTTGGTCGCGATCTGGAAGATTGGTTGGCCAGCGGCGCGGTGGGCGCAGTTGCTGAGCGTGCGCGGGTGGCGGTGGCTCCTGATCGGGTGGGAGCGATTGACGCGGCGCGAGTACTGGCCGACATGGGCGTGGTATGTGTTGGTGCTGCCCGGGTTGCTGGGCGTGGTGATGCGGAATCGGGGCGTGCTGTGGTGGCTGGCGGCGAATCCGGGCGTGCCAGCGGGCGGGGGATGGGTGGGGGAGAGCAAGTGGGAGATTTTGGCCGCGCTGGGAGATGATGCGAGGATCGCGCGAGCGGGATTGGTGCAACGTGGCGGGAGCGCGGCGGAGCGTGCGAGCGCGTGCGAACGGGTGATGCAAGAACGCGGGCTTGGATTTCCGGTGATTCTCAAGCCCGATGTTGGCGAGCGCGGGTTTGCGGTGAAGTTGGCGCGGGGTGTCGAGGATGTGTTGGCGTACTTCGAGACGGTGCACGGGGACGTGATTGTGCAGGCGTATGCGTCGGGGCCGAAGGAGTGTGGGATTCTGTGGACGCGGCGGATCGGGGCGGACTGGGAGCATGAGCGGCGCGAGGGGCTTGTCGGCAGCATCTACAGCATCACGGCGAAGGAGTTTCCGGAGATTGTGGGCGATGGGGAGCGGACGCTGGAAGCGTTGATCGAGCGGCATCCGCGGTTTCGCCGGCAGCACCGGACGTTTCTGGAGCGTTGGCGAGACGACGCGTCGCGGGTGCTTGGGAAGGGCGAGGTTGTGCGGCTGTCGATGGCGGGGAATCACTGTCAGGGGACGATGTTCTTTGACGGGGGACATCTGATCACGACGGAACTGACGCGAGCAATTGACGAGATCGCGCGGCGGTATGGGCAGGCGATCGGGAAGCCCGACTCGCTGGACTACGCGCGGTTTGACGTGCGGTATGAGAGCGATGAGAAACTGCGCTTGGGCGAGGGGTTGGTCATCGTCGAGATGAACGGGACGAGCGCGGAGTCGACGAACATTTATGACCCCAAGCGGTCGATTGGGTGGGCGTGGCGAGTGCTGGTGGGGCAGTGGGAGATGTTGACGGAGTTGGGCAGGTGGAGAGTTTCACTAGGCGCGAAGCGCTGGACTCTGATTGATTTGTGGAAGCTGCATCGCGAGGCGGCGCGGGCTCGGCGGGGGCGCGGTGGCAGCAGCGTGTCGGATTAAAACGATGAAAGCCTCCCGCCCCTGAGGGGCGGGCCACTGCGCGGCGAGCCACCAACTACGATGCGCCATGATGAAACTCGCAGTGATTGTCACGGCGGCGGGGGCGTCGACGCGGTATCAGGCGGCGGGGGGTGTGCGGTCGAAGCTCGACGAGGACATGGGCGGCAAGCCGGTGCTGCAGCGCGTGGTCGAGACGTTCACAAAGTTCGACGACGACGATGTGCTGGTGGGACCGATCATCGTTGCGGGGCCGCACGACAAAGCCGAGTTTGATGAGTTTTCGGAGCGGCATGCGGATCGGCTTGCTCTGCTTGGGGCGAAGCTCGTGCAGGGGGGCAAGACGCATCGGTGGGAGTCGGTGGCTGCCGCGCTGGCGGCGGTACCCAGCCAGTGCACGCATGTGGCGGTGCATGATGGGGCGAGGCCCTGCGTGAGTTACGCGTTGCTTGGGCGGGTGTGCCGGGCGGCGCGGCAGTTTGGGGCGGTGATTCCCGGGCTGACGTGCGCGGACACGATCAAGCGGACGAGGGAGACGTCGCACAAGTTCGACGGCGGAAGCGACGCGGCGGCGGCGATCTTGGGCGAGGCGCCGATTGCGAAGCAAGTGGTGCGGGCGGTGGGGGAGACGATTTCGCGCGATGGCGTGGTCTTGGTGCAGACGCCGCAGGTATTTGAGGTGGCGGTGCTGCGCGGGGCGTATGAGAAGTATGTCGCGACGCCGGAAGCCAAGCGCCCGAAGGTGACGGATGATGCGAGCGTGGTGGAGTTGGCGGGGGGCGAGGTGATCGTGGTGGAGGGGGAAGCGCGGAACATCAAGATCACAACGCCTGAGGACGTGGCGGTGGCGCGGGCCATCATGGGGTTTAAAGAGGCCGAGGGGCGGGCGGTCCACAAGCGGTTCTAAGTCGTTGGTGGTTCGAGTTCAGCACAGAGACACAGAGATCAGGAGGAAGAGGAGCAGAGCCAAATTGGTCTTTGCGTCTTCTCCTTTTTCTCCTGATCTCTGTGTCTCTGTGCTGAAATCGAGTTGTGTTGCGTCCTGTTTCGCGTTTTTTCGATTCACCCCTTGATGCCGCGCGAGGGTTGTGGTATGCTGAGCGTGTTCCCGGTGCCCAGGGTTTAGCCTTGGGTGAAAAGGGAAGTGTGGTGAGGCAGGTGGGCGAGAGCCTGTTTGCCGATTCCACCGCGGACGCGCCGCCGTGATGGGTGTGCGGTCTTGGCTGTTGCGGCGAGGCGTGCCTTGATTTCAGGGCGGTTTCGTCGGGTCCACTGGGTAGTCCAAGTTGCTTGGACTTACTCGGGAAGGATTGCCAGGAACGCGAGGCCCAGAGCCGGAAGACCTGCCGAGAGCCTGTGTGCGAATGCACGCAGCGTGCTGTTGGGCCCTCGCGGGCCCAGGTGTGCTCAAGTTTGAGCAGCCTGGGCAAAGGGACCGGCCGGTATGCGTCGCGCTCGCTTCCGCGCGAATGCTGCTTGCCTTGGTTGCCGCGTGGTGCGCCTGGTATTCTGGCGGAGGCTGTCCTGCGCGATTCAGGGCAAGGTGCCGCGGTGCGGCGTGGATGGTCTGCGATGGTGCGTTTTTTTGTTGGCGTGCGCGTGGGCGCGGTGGTGGCAGCTTTGGCGGGCGGGGCGGTCGCGAGCGCGGCGGATCCTTGGGCGGATAGCGTGGTGTCGTATCTCCCAGGGAGCGGCGCTCCGGCGGCGTTTCAGACGCCGGCGGTTGCGCTCGGAGAGCCGACGCGCTTTACGGGGCAGACGGCGGGATTTCCGGGGAGCGTGACGCCCTTTGCGTCGGCGTTTGAGGGCGATGAGATCGTGTCGATCGGGCGGGGCGGGAGCTTGACGCTGCGGTTTGACGAGCCGGTGCTGAATGACGCGGCGAATCCGTGGGGGATTGACCTGCTGGTGTTTGGCAACGCGTTTTTCTACAGCGATGACTTTTCGCCGATCGCGCAGAACGTGTGGCAGGCGGGCGGGCGGATTGAGGTGTCGAGCGATGGGGCGGATTGGCGCGCGATTACGGGCGTGGATGCCGATGGCGTGTTTCCGACGCTGGGGTACAGCGATGAAGTCAATCCGTTTGGAGGCGCGGCGGGGAGTCTGCTGAGCGACTTCACGAAGCCGGTTGATCCGAGTTTCACTTGGCAAGGTTTGGACCTTGTGGGATT
>JALHOJ010000054.1:0-1707 GCA_022843045.1 Phycisphaerales bacterium | reverse complement strand
TCGCGGGCTACGCGGGCTCGGGCGGCGGGGCGGGCGTGGATATCGGGAGCGTGGGGCTTTCGAGCGTCAGCTTCGTGCGGTTTTCGCTGGCGAGCGATGCGGCGCTCACGAAGTTTGAGATTGATGCGGTGTCGGATGTGGCGGTGCCCGGGCCTGGCGTGCTGGGCGTGATGGCGGGTGGACTGGTGCTGCTGCGGCGGCGGAGGGGTGTGTGAGGCGATTGGGCGCGAGTCTGAAGAAGTGGCTGCATGTGCAAGGCGCGATTGGGCGCCTTGCACATGCGACGCTTGCTGACGCGCGCGTTTCGTTGATCGCGTGCGTGGCATTGTGTGCGAGCGCGGGTGCGCAGGTGGGGCCGGCGCAAGGTGTGTGGACGCATGTGGGGGGGACGTCGGCGCGGAATGCAGTTTCGGCGGCGATCGTGCCGGATGTGGGTGCGGCGAGGTGGACGCGGAGTGTCGATGAGGCTGGCCTTTCCATCGCGTGGCGGTGGCAGTCGACGCCGATTGTCTCGGGCGAGTTCGTTTTCGCGCTGGGGACGGTGCGGCCTGCGGGTGTAGAGGTGCTCAAGTGCTTTGCGGTGCGACGGAGTAATGGCGCGATCGCGTGGAGTGCTGTGTTGCCCAATGGTGGAGCGACGCTGAGCAGCCAGAGTTCGGCGTGCGTTTCGATTTCGCGGGGCGAGGTGTACGTTGCGACGGGTGCGTTTGTGACGTCGCTGCGGGCGAGTGATGGGGCGGTGCGGTGGCAGACGCCCTTGGCGCGGGTGGTCGTGAATGCGTCGCCCATGGTGACGGAGGACCTGCGCGGGCGCAATCGCGTGTTTGTGACGGACTATGACTTTGACGCGTCGGGCGCGCCGGGCAGCGTGTACTGCATCAACGTCGACGCGTTTGACGCGGAGGTCAATCCGTATCTGCCTGGGCAGATCGTGTGGATGTACTCGCTGGGTGGGACAAGCGGGAACAGCGTGGCGTATGTCTCGCGGCGTGAGGGCGGCGCGGGGCTGGTGTACGTCGCGAGCGCGGGGGAGCCGGACTTGACGCCTGGGACTGTGTTCGCGTTGCCGGCGGGAGCGACGAGCGTGCCGATTGCTGTGTGGAGCGTGGAGAACAGCATCGCGCAGGGATTTTTCGGCGGGGTGTCGGTGGCGCGGGTCATCGGCGCGGGCGGGTCGGGGCAGTTGAGCGTGTTCGCGAGTTCGTACGCGTTCTATGACGTGGGGAACACGCTGCGGATTGATGCGCGGACGGGCGTGGTGTTGGGGGATGTCGCGAGCAATCGTTCGAGCAGCGCGGTGATGGCGTTGCCGCCTGGGCTTGCAAGCGGATCGGGCGGGGCGAGCGGGTCGCGCGTGCTGCTGAGCGCGGGGTATGACGGGTTTGGGAGCGTGCCGTCGTTGGTGGCGATGCGGGCGGAGTCGTCGAGCGGAGTCGTGATGGCGTGGGACAGTTGGGGCAGCGGCGGACAGCGCATGGGCGGGTGGAATCACCAGCCGGCGGTCAGCATCGCGGGCGGTAGGGCAGTGGGCGTCGTGGGCACGATCGCGAGCGGCGCGGCGACGCTGGCGGCGCAGCGGCTGGAAGTGGTTGATCTGTCGCGCGTGCCGGGCGAGAGTGGGTTCGTGATGCAAACGGCGGGGGGCAGCGGGGGCGTGGGTGGCGGCGGGGTTGCCCTCGCAGGGCTGAATGAGTACAGCATCGTGTC
>JALHOJ010000053.1:9096-30140 GCA_022843045.1 Phycisphaerales bacterium | reverse complement strand
CCTTTGCCCTCCGCTCCCCACCTTCCCCCCAACAATCCCCCCATGATCCGAACCGCCCTCCAGGCGCCAATCGAAGTCCTCCCCACCTCCCCCTCCGGAGCCCCCGCATTGCAAGATCGATTCAACGGCCGTCCCATCCGCTGCGGCGTTGTCGGCGTCGGGCGCATGGGCAGGCACCACGCACGCGTGTACAGCCAACTCGCCGGCTGTGAGTTGGTCGGCGTCGTCGACTCCCGCAAGGAAGCCCGCGAAGAACACGCCGAGAAGTTCAACTGCCAGAGCTTCGAACGTGAAGCCGACCTGCTCGCGGCGGGCGTCGACGCGGTTTCGATCGCCGTGCCCACCACGTGGCACCTCGACGCCGCGCAGCCGTTCCTTGAGAAGGGCATCGCGTGCCTTATCGAGAAACCCCTCGCGGGCGACACGGCGACGGCGCTGAAACTCAAACAGCTCGCCGAGCAAAGCGGCGCAGCGCTGATGGTCGGCCACATCGAACGCTTCAACCCCGTCATGCGCGCCATGCAGAAAGCCGCCGCCGAAGGCCCGGCCATCGTCCCCCGCTTCATGCAGGTGATCCGCGTCAGTCCCATGACCTTCCGCAGCGTCGACGTGGGCGTCGTGATGGACATGATGATCCACGACATCGACGTCGTCCTCATGCTCATGGGCGGCCGCGAACCCGACCGCATCCGCGCCGCCGGCGTCTCCGTCATCACGCCCCACGAAGACCTCTGCGACGCCTGGCTCGAGTTTGACACCCCCCGCGGCAAGTGCGTCGCCAACGTCACATCCTCGCGCCTCGCGATGAAGACCGAACGCGTCACCCGAATCACCGGCGAAAACGCGTACATCAAGATCGACTACGGCGCGAAGAAGGGCAACATGATCCGCCGCACCGCCAACGAGCTCCAGATGCGCGAGATCCAGGAAGCCATCCGCAACGGCGCCGACCTCTCCACGCTCAAGTGGGACCAGCTCGTGAACGTCGAAGTGCTCCAGGTGGATGACGCCGAGCCAATTGTGATGGAGATCCAGGAGTTCATCGACGCCGTCCGCACGGGTCGCAAACCTTCGATCGACGCCGAAGCCGGCTTTGCGAACGTTCGCACCGCCCAGCGCATCGTCGAAGCGATGCACGAAACACGCCCGTAAGGAAGCGTCAGGTTCCACTAGCTTTCGATCCTGAGTTTTCTTCACAGTTCACTGGCGTGACGAGTGGACGCTTCTCGCGTTACAGGCAGACACCCAGCGACGCTCCGTCACGGTCGCGTTTCGTCGCTGCAGCACTCGAATAGAATCGTTCCTTGTCCGCATTCCCCCACCACCCTGACGAGCACCCGTACCGGGAGCTCTTTCGCATCGCCGGCCCCACCGTCGCGACCATGGTCTCGTATACCGCGATGACCTTCACCGACAAGTGGCTCTGCTCCAACATCTCAAGCGATCCCATCTACGTCGGCGCCCAGGGCAACGGTGGCCTCGCCGCATGGGTCCCCATCTCCCTCGCCCACGGCCTGCTCACCATCATCAACACCTTCGTCGCCCAGAACATGGGCGCAGGCCGCCCAGAGCGCGGCCCCGCCTACGCCTGGAACGGCATGTACATGGGCCTGCTCTACTGGCTCGTGTTCCTCGTGCCCTTCTCGTTCTTCCTGCCGGAGATCTTCCGCCTCGCCGAACTCAACGAAAGACAAGCCGACCTCGCCGTCCAATATGGCCAAGTCCTCCTCTGGGGCGCAGGATTCACGATGGTGCTTCGCTCTCTGGGGCAGTTCTTCTTTGGCATGCACAAGCCGGGCGTTGTGATGACCGCAGGCATCACCGCCAACATCTTCAACCTCGTCGTCTCCGCGATCCTGTGCTTCGGCAGCACCGCCCCCGAATCCCTTGGCCTTTTCGGCCGCACTACCAGCCAGATGGCCGGCTGGCTGGGCATCGAAGCCATGGGCATCCGAGGCAGCGCGATCGGCACCGTCCTCGCCACCGTCGTTGAAGCCTGCATCCCCGCCGCCGTCTTCCTGGGCAAGTCGATGCACGCCCAGTACGCGACGCGCTCTGCCTGGCGGTTCTCCTGGCAGCACTGGAAAGACCTCTGGCGCCTGGGCTGGCCAGGCGGCGCGATGTTTGGCAATGAGATGGTCTGCTGGGCCTTCTTCATGGTGTACCTGGTGAGCCACTTCGGCCCTCAGCACGCCACCGCTGGCTGGATCGCCCACCAATACATGAGCCTCTCGTTCATGCCCGCCGTGGGCCTCTCCGTCGCCTGCACCGCCCTCGTGGGCAAGTACCAAGGCATGCAGCGCAGCGACCTTGCCGTACATCGCGCGTGGCTTGCCATCCGCCTCGCCCTGGTTTACATGGGCCTGTGCGGCTTGGCCTTCTTTTTCTTCCGCGAACAACTCATCCGCTTTTTCCTTCGAGGCGACACGCCGCCCGAGCAAGTCGAGGAGATCATCCGCCTGGGCAGCAAGTTCCTGATCGCCACAGCCGCCTTCCAGCTCTTCGACGCAGTGGCCATGACCGTTTCGGGTGCCCTCCGCGGCGCAGGAGACACCGTCGTCCCTGGCGTCGCCACCGTTGTCCTCAGCTGGACCATCATCGTCGGGGGCGGCCTCGCCCTCACCAAGTGGGCCCCCCACCTCGAAAGCCTCGGTGCCTGGATCGCCGCCGCCAGCTACATAGCCCTCCTTTGCCTCTTCCTCCTCGCTCGGTTCCTGTCCGGCAAGTGGAAGTCAATTAGGGTCGTGGACGACCCCGTCGCGTGATTCCCGCCGCTGGAAACCCCCACCAACTCCCCCTAGAATCGCCACTTACCGCCAGGCGCTCCATGCGACCCGGGCGGTCCCCATACGGAGCAGCAATGGCCCACGATCCGCTCGATATCGTCATTGGTTCAACCGACTCCACCCGCCGCGACCAGGCCGCGGCTGCCAAACACACGAAAGCCGCCGACGAGGCGTTGGCGAAGAACGAGCGTGCGGCTGCGATCGCCGAACTCCGTCGCGCCGTCGCCGCTGACCCCGACAGCCCCAAGGCCCTCTTCGCCCTCGCGTACCAGCTTGATCTGGTGGGCGAGGAAGACGAAGCCGTCGCGCTGTACGAACGCTGCGTAGGCCGGGCCCCCGCGCACCTTAACGCGTTGATGAACCTCGCGGTGCTCTACGAAGACCAGAGCGACTACGGCTCCGCTGAGCGCTGCCTCAAGCAGATTCTCGAAAGCAGCCCCAACCACCTCCGCGCCCGTCTGTTCATGAAGGACGTCGCGGCCAGCAAGGAGATGGTGATCGAAGAGGAGCAGGACCGCGACATCTTCAAGCGCAAGGCCTTGCTCGACACGCCCGTGACGGACTTTGAGCTTTCCGTCCGCGCCCGCACCTGCCTCAAGAAGATGGCCATCCGCTCCTTGGGCGATCTGCTCCGCATCACCGAAGCCGAGCTGCTCGCCAGCAAGAACTTCGGCGACACCAGCCTCGCGGAAGTGAAGCGCATGCTCGCCGCCAAGGGCCTCAAGCTGGGCCAGGGCCTCGAAGACGCGCATCGCATGGCCCGCCGCCAGCTCATGGAGCAGTACAAGGGCTCGGGTCGCGAAGGCGTGCTCAGCAAGGGCGTCGCCGACCTCAACCTCAGCGTTCGCGCCCGCAAGGCTCTGAGCCTGCTCAACATCCAGACCATGGGCGACCTCGCCAGCCACACCGAGGCCGAACTCATGGGCATCAAGAACTTCGGCGCAACCTCGCTCAAGGAAATCCGCGAGCGGCTGAAGGAAAACGGCCTCGAACTCCGCAAGCTCGACGCCTGAGCGAGCTTCGCTCAGCGTCATCATCCGTCACCCACCAAACCCCGCCGCTCTCGGCGGGGTTTTTCGTTGCGACGAGCACTCAAGCCAGTTCCAACTGCTCCGCGTCCACGGCCGGGCACAGCCCCGCCGCCGCTCCATCATCCAGCAGCCACCGAATCGCCGTCGCGCCTTCCTGCCCCATGTCCACCGTCAGCGCGGTCACGTACAGATCGATGTACCGCTCGACCGTGTCGCGATCGGGTGCGTCGATCCCACTCGTCTTCGCGTTCAGTTCCGCAAAGGCCATGGTGTAGTCGATGCTCTCATCGCGATGCTGCATCGCGTAGTCCAGGCTCCGCTCGAGCAACCCCGCCACCTCGCGAATGCTGCCGGCCCCGAAGCGTTCATCCAAGTCCCGCTTGATCGCATTCACGCCCAGCGGTAGCGGCACGCCGCGAGTCTTCTTCCACCACACGCCCAGATCCTGCAGCAGCCGCAGCCCAGCCCGCTCGTACAGCACCTGCCCCTCGTGGATCACCAACCCGACATCCGCCTTGCCCGCTCGTACCGCCGGAATGATCTGGTCAAACGGCACCTCGACGAACGCCCCACGCTCGCGAGCCGGGCCGGCAACGTCCCCCAGCATCAGGCACATCGTCATGAACGCGCTGGTCCGCAAGCCTGGCACCGCAACCTTGCACGATCCCGCGATCGCCGCCCGCAACGACGCAAGATCGGTGAACGGACTCGACGCCGGGCACACCAACTTGGGCCCATACCCCTCGCCAAACGAACTCCCGCAGTTCGTCATCACATACCGATCCGCCACATCCGCCCACGCCCGGACCGACAACGCCGTGATGTCATAGGGCGCGCCGCCATCGGCGTCTGGCGTTGCCGCGAGCCGATTGAACTGGCTGATGTCGCCTGGCACGGCCTTAAAGGCGAAGCGATCCGACGAAATCCGAGGCTCCGAATCACGCGTGCCGCGTGGTGACCCATCTGGCCAGACCTTTCCGGTAAGGGGCCACCACATGAACGCATCATCGGGATCGCCTGAATGAGCGAGCGAAAGCTGGATCATGCACGAATGTACGTCCCCTCGTTGAGTTGATCTAGAAGAACCGTTGATTCCCAACGTCTGCTCATGACACTTGCCAGCAAATGTGCGTGGGGGCGTGTCCCTAGCGGTGCGAGTCTGCTGAGCCATCGCTCGTGATCGACACGGCATCTGGCTGGCTGCCGGGAGTTGCTGGTAAGCGCCATGCACCGCCACACTCTGGGCACACGGTGCATCCATCCTTGCTCGCTGGAATCTCGCCCATTTCGTACTGGCACGCGGCACACACTCGCTTACTCAACAGTTGGCTCGCCATCGCCCGCGCCCCTGGTCTCACCCACGACCAGAAGAACAACCCCAGACACGGCACCAGAGGAATCGCCAGCCACTGTGGCGGCTCATTTCCAACTGTCAACCACATCACCGACTCCAGCATGGTCATGGAGAATGCATACGCAACACCGATGGCCAAACACCAACTCGCCCAGCGAGGCGTCATCGCCACCAGCAGCGACATGGAGACCCCGTCGCCAAACTTGTGCTTGTGACTCCCGCGCCTCCTCAGCAAGACCCCTCGGTCATCACGAATTCGCGGGATCCAGAACGATCGAATGAAGCGAGTCCGCTGGCATGACAGCCACGCTGTATCTCGCAGATGCGAGGGCAACTCGGGAATCAACTTGTTCCACAGCGACCTCACCCAAAGACCTTCAACTGCTTCGGCTCTACCACTTCTTCCGTCACCGGGGACTTCGGATCAAGCCGGTAATCCCCGGTAAAGCACGCGTCGCAGTAATGCTGCGAATCCCGCTGCATGGTCCGCAGCATCCCATCCCGCGACAGATACTCCAGCGTGTCCACGCCGAGGTACACGCGAATCTCCTCCACGCTCCGCCCGTGCGCGATCAACTGGCTGCGTTCGGCGAAGTCCACGCCGAAGTAGCATGGATGCTTGATGGGCGGGCAACTGATACGAAGGTGAATCTCCTTCGCCCCCGCCGCCCGCAACTGGTCCATCTTCGCCTTCGTCGTCGTCCCCCGCACCACGCTGTCGTCCACGATCACCAGACGCTTGCCTCGCACCAGTTCACCGATGATGTTCAGCTTCAGCCGCACCGCAGCCACTCGGCTGGCCTGCGTGGGCTTGATGAACGTCCGCCCCACGTAGCGATTGGGCACGATCGCCTCGCGATACGGGATGCCGCTCGCCCGTGCGTATCCCAACGCCGCGCTCCGTCCGCTGTCGGGCATGGGCACGACGTAATCCGCGCCCGCCAAACCCATCCCGCCAGGCGGCGGCGCTTCCTTGGCGAGTTCCTCGCCCAGCAATTCCCGCGTCGCCTGCACATTTTGGCCGAACACGACGCTCGCCGGGTTCGCAAAGTACACATGCTCAAACACGCAGTATGCAGGGCGCGGCGCGAGGTCCGCGAAGCGCCGGCTCGTGATCCCGCGATCGCTGATGGTCACGATCTCGCCCGGCTCCACCTCGCGCACGTACGTCGCGCCCAGCACATCCAGCGCCACCGTCTCGCTGCACACCACATGCGCCCCATCTGGCAACTTTCCAATCACGAGCGGCCGCCAACCCCACGGGTCCCGCGCCGCCTCGATCCGATCCGGGAACAAGAACACCAGACTGAACGCACCCTGCAAGTACCGCAGCGTGTGCGCCAGCGGATCCGGCGCCCGCTGGCTCTCCGGATGCGCCAGCATGTGGATGATGCACTCGGTGTCGCTGGTGGTCTGAAAGATGTGCCCCGCCTCTTCAAACCGCCGACGCATCACATCGTTGTTGATGAGGTTGCCGTTGTGCGCGACCGCCACCTGCCCCGCGATGTAGTTCATCAGGATCGGCTGGGCGTTGCACGCGATGCTGCCCCCCGCCGTGCTGTACCGATTGTGCCCGATCGCCCCCTTGCCCCCCGAGGCGTCCAGATCGCTGATCGTGTCGTCGTCAAACACCTCGGGCACCAGCCCCATCCCCGTCACCGCGGACAGAGCCTTGCCATCGCTCACCGCGATGCCGCTGCTCTCCTGCCCGCGATGCTGCAGCGCGTACAGCCCCAGATACGCCAGGCGGGCCGCGTCGGGCCGCCCCCACACGCCAAACACGGCGCACTTCTCCTTCGGGGCCACCCCGTCAGACGCGACCAACATATCGGGGTGCAAGGACGACGAGCCCGTCAGCACGGGCAAGGCAACGCGGCGGGTCATCGAGGCGATTGTAACTCCACCCAGTCCGGTTTCCCGAACGCCGCCCTTTCAAGGATTGCCCGGGCACTGAATTTCACGAATCTAGCGAACTTGACACGATATGTTAGCGTACGCTAGTTTAAAAGGAGTTGACCATGAGCACCTCGATGCCCTTCTCGCCCCCCACCACCTTTCCCCCTCCCGCCAACTTCGTCCGCCCCGAGCCCGCCCCGCTCGGCCCCGAACCTCGCTTTTCGCGAGGCTGGATCTCGCTGGGCTGCACCCTCATTGGCGTCGGCGGCGTCTGGCTGCTCGCGACGCTTGGCTACCTCCCCGAGATCAACTGGGTGTGGGTCTTGGGCCTGCTTTCGCTGGGCATGCTGCCTTTGGGCGTTGCCGGGCTCAACAAAATCACCTTCATCCTCTGCGGTTTCTTCACGACCGCCAGCGTGGCATCTGTCCTCGTGCAGACGAACCGGCTCGAACTCAACCTCGCCATTCCCGTCCTCGTCATCGCCGCGGGCCTTTGCACGCTCCTCTCCATGGTGTTCGGGTTGCGTACGCCCAATGCCCTACGCCGCCTCCGCTAGCCATCACGCCAAGTTGACTTTCAACCAGTTTTCGCCTTTAGTTCAGGCCCGGCACATCTCGCCGGGCCTCGTTCTTCCGGCGAGGAATCAAACCCGGATCGTCCCCGCCGACGTGCAAGCCTGCACCCCTCGGCCAGATCGCCCCCGAGCATCGTGAGCAGCCGCTCACGAGCCAGCCGGCGGCACCTTCGGGTTTTCGTAGAACGGGCCTCTCGCCCGCCTTCGAGAACTGAAGTGACGGAGAATCAGATGGCTCGTTACACCGGTCCCAAGCTCAAGTTGTCCCGTCGCGTCGGCGTGCCGATCGTCGACACCCCCCGCCACACCTCCAAGCGTGCCCTCACCTACCCGGGCATGCACGGCTTCCGCGGCCGTCGCCTGCGCGACTATGGCGTGCGTCTGAACGAAAAGCAGAAGCTCAAGTTCCACTACGGCGTGCTCGAGAAGCAGTTCCGCCGGTACTTGGAACTCGCCGGCAGCATGCCCGGCAACACCGGCGACATGCTCCTTCAGCAGATGGAAATGCGTCTGGACAACGTCGTCCGCCGCGCAGGGCTGTCGCGCACGATCTGGCAGGCTCGCCAGCTGGTCGCGCACGGCAACGTGTTCCTCAACGGTCGCAAGACCGACCGCGCCAGCGCCCAGGTGCGCGTGGGCGACACCATCACCTTCAAGGCCAAGGGCCAGAAGATCGCCAAGGACGCGATGGAAAGCCTCGCCGGCTACGAGACGCCGGGCTGGATGGACCTGAACCCCAGCGAGTTCAAGATCAAGGTTGTGGCCAAGCCCACGACGGACCAGATCCCCTTCGATGTCAACACCAACCTGATCATCGAATTCTACCGCTAAGCGATTTTTCGCTTCGCGACAACCAATGCAACGAAAACCCAGGCCATGCCTGGGTTTTTTCATGACGAAACGCGCCTGTCAGGAAGCGTCGCATACCACACGCATCCGAGTTCGCCGCGGAGATCACGGAGAGCAAAGGAAGCCGCGGATTCTCGCGGATGAACGCGGATTTCAAGACAGGTCTTTTCTGTTCCGCGTCAATCCACGAGAATCCGCGGCGACTCTTCTTCTCTCCGCGATCTCAGCGCTCTGCGTGGTGAATTCGATCCTCCCGCGTGCGACGCTCCCTCACAGTCACGTTTCGTTGCAGCCCCGCGTACCCTCTCCCATGACAGGAGAGACTCACAACCGTTCCATCAAACGTCTGGCGGTTTTTTGCGGCGCGAGCAACGGGGCTCGACCCGATTATCCGGAAGGTGCGAAGGCCGTTGGCCGTGAGCTCGCGCGTCGAGGCATCACTCTCATCTATGGTGGCGGCCGCGCGGGCCTCATGGGTGCTGTCGCCGACGCCACCCTCGAAGGCCACGGCCGGGTCGTGGGCGTCATCACCAAGCTCCTTGAATCGCGCGAACTGGGCCACAACGCCATCACCGAACTGCACATCGTGGAGACCATGCACGAGCGCAAGATGATGATGGCCACCATGGCCGACGCGTTCATCGTCTTGCCGGGCGGTCTGGGCACGCTCGATGAGATGTTTGAGATCCTGGCCTGGGCCCAACTGGGCATCCACGCCAAGCCCGTCGGCCTGCTCAATACCTGCGGCTACTACGACCAGCTCTGGAAGTTCATGGATCAAGTCGAAAAGGAGAACTTCCTGCGCCTCAACCACCGCACCGCGGTGATGATGGACGCCGACGCTTCCAAGCTTATCGACAAACTCGCCAACGCTTAGGAGCCGAGGGACCCAAGACCCCGGCGGCTCATGGTTTCAGCGCGTCATGTCGCGTTCCCGCGAACTTGTTCGCGATTTCGCTGCGTCCCCGGCTCGGAAATGCCCGGCCGGATGAAGCCAAGAAGCTCGCCCTGCGGTTGGCAGAAGATCGGAGAGAAGCGCAAGTGCATCGATCACTGCAACACGAAGCGGCCGGACGTGGGGATCGGGCAGCGGGTGTTGAACGAACCGAGAGAGTTTGAGGTTGGTTCGCGGGGGCAAGCCGCCAGAGACGCCCGGGCAGATCAAGTGCCGCACGCGGCTGGGTGAGTTGTTGAGGGCGCACTTGAAGGCGGCGGCGTGAAGGAGCGCTTGCGATGCGTGAGCGGAGCAAGGTGGCATCTTTGTCAGCATCGGCACGATCTCGGATCTCACTGCTTTCTCGTGGCTTGACACGGATAGGCGTGGGATACTAAACTGTGGGTGCATCAAGAGCTGTCGGCCATCAAGCCGACGGCGGCAACCGAGCTGGCAGCAAGTCAGTCGCGGTGCCGAGGTCCCCTTGGGAAGGGTGATCGATGCGGCTGATTGGCACATGCCATTCGGCAAAAACAGCAATGATCCGTGCGGATCATGACCCTTCCCGAGTATGCCCTTTCGAGATGCTCATTGCCAAGGAGCAAGAGCATGTCGGCGATCGCACCGTCTCGGTCCACCATCAGTACTACCGGCAAGAATGCCAACCGCAAGTCGAGCGACATCGCGACAGCAGTGGCTGCGAAGCTGAAGCGATCTACCAATCCCACTGCCAATCCCACCGCGCGGGTGTCGGCGGCGAAGGGTTCAAGCAGGGGCGTGGCCACGGTCGCGATCCGTGGCGGACGAACTCCCGACGCCACAACCGGCGCGATTCTGACGCCGATCTGTCAATCGACGACGTATGTGCAAGCGGCTGTCGGGAAGCACAAGGGGCATACGTACAGCCGCGCGAGCAATCCCACCGTCGAAGCGCTGGAACTCGCGCTTGCCGCGTTGGAGTGTCGTGAGGATCGTGAGTGTCGAGCGACCTGTTACGCGACCGGGATGGCGGCGATCACGACGTTGTGCCTCGCGACGCTGAAAGCCGGAGACCACGTCGTGCTCTCGAACGTGCTCTACGGCGGCACGGTTCGCCTGGCGACGGAGATTCTCGAGCCGCTGGGAGTGCGGGTGACATTCGTGGACGCGACCGTGCCGCGGAATGTGGAGCGGGCAATCGGCAGAGACACCAAGCTCGTCTTCATCGAGACGCCCGCCAATCCGACCCTGGTTCTGACTGATATCAGCGCAATTGCCAGCATCACGCGTGCCAAGGGCGTTCGCCTCGCGGTGGACAACACGTTCCTCACGCCCGTGGTCTTGCGTCCGCTCGAACGCGGCGCGGACGTGAGCGTGTACTCCACAACCAAGTACATCGAGGGCCACAATGCAACCGTCGGGGGCAGCATCGTCACGCGTGACCCGCTGCTGGATGAGCGTCTGCGTCGCATTCGCAAGACCATCGGCTGCATCCAGGCTCCCTTTGAGGCCTGGCTCACGTTGCGTGGGCTGAAGACACTGCCCCTGCGTATCCGCGAGCACTCTCGCAGCGCTCAGATCGTGGCTGAGTGGCTGGCGGACCATTCGCTCGTCGCGAACGTGTCCTATCCGGGCCTCCACCGATTCCCGCAGCGTGAGCTCGCCCTTCGCCAGCACCGCGATGACACTGGCTCGTGCTGCCACGGCGGGATCGTCTCCTTCGAACTGATCGGGGGCGAGCCTGCCGGGCGTACGTTGATGGAGTCGGTGCGTCTGTGCAGCCTGGCAGAGAACCTTGGTGCCGCCGAAACACTGATCACACACCCCGTCTCCATGACGCACGGCGATGTGCCGCGTCGCCAGCGCGAGGCCACGGGCATCACCGACGGCCTTGTGCGTTTGTCGGTGGGACTCGAGGATGTGCGGGACATCATCGATGATCTCTCGCAGGCTCTGGACACGGTCGCGAGAACTGTCGCCTCACGTGCGTGAGCCCACGCGACTCTGGCCGCGCGGCTCGAAGCGACCATCATCATCCACCAATACGTACCTGACCTCCACGACCTCTCACCAGTCTGTTTGGAGCACTTCCAATGTCCCACTCCGGTTTGCACGCACACCGTTCCAACTCCGTACTGCACGATTGTGTCGTGCTCAAGTTCGGAAGCTCCGTCCTGCCCAGTGAGGTGTACCTGGCCCACGCAGTGCACGAGATCTATCGCTATCTGCGTCAGGGGAAGCGGGTCATCGCCGTTGTTTCCGCGATTGGCAGAACGACCAATCATCTGCTCGCCCATGCTGCTCGATACGGCAGTCGCATCAGCGACGCAGGTGTGGCGGCGCTCGCGGCTACTGGCGAAGCTCGCTCAGCTGCGCTCCTCACACTCGCGCTCGATCGCGCCGGTGTGCCAGCCAGCGTGCTCGACGCCGGGGCTCTGGGGCTTCGCACGATCGGTCCGACTCGAGATGCAACGCTCGCATCACTCGATGTGACAGCACTCCAACGAGCCCTTGCTCACCAGCCGGTACTGGTGGTGCCGGGCTTCATCGGGCGTGACGAGAGCGGTCGGGCCACGCTGCTGGGCCGAGGAGGTTCAGACTTCACCGCAGTGTTCATCGCGGCTCGGCTCGGTGTCGATTGCATTCTGGTCAAGGATGTGGATGCGCTGTTCGATCGCGACCCTGCGGTGGATCCTGCCAATGCCCGGCGCCTTGCACGGGCGAGCTACGAGGACGTCTTGAGTCTCTCGGAAGGCATCGTGCAACACAAGGCCGTCCGCTTCGTTCGGGATCATCACACGACGATACAGATCGCCAGAGTCGGGCGCGATGCTGGCACGGTCGTAGACCAAGGACCGACCCAGTTGGGGGAGATCGGCTTCATGCGCGCAAAGCGGCCGCTCCGGGTGGCGCTGCTGGGCCTGGGGACGGTTGGACGGTGCGTCTACGAACACCTGGATCGGCTCAGTGACTTGTTTGAAGTGACGCGTGTGGTGGTCCGCGACACGGCGCGGGCGGAGCAACTCGTCAGAGGCTCTGTCCGTGTGGATGCCGATGTGCTCGACGCAGCCCGCCATGAGCCATGCGACATCATCGTCGAGGCCTTGGGCGGCGTCGACCCTTCGCTGCCGGCGATTCGCGCAGCGTTGGCGCGGGGAGTGCATGTCGTATCAGCCAACAAGGCCGCGATTGCGGCGGATATCAGCGGTCTCGAGGCCGTTTCGAAGCACACAGGCGCGAAGCTGGCCTACTCCGCCGCTGTAGGTGGTGCGGTGCCCGTTCTCGAACGGGTTCGAGCGATCGCGTCTCAAGAACGAATCGTGTCAATCGAAGGCGTGCTGAACGGCACCTGCAACTTCGTGCTCGACCGCCTCCGCAGCGGGGCAACGCTTGGGGCCGCCGTCAAGGAGGCGCAGCAAGCGGGATTCGCGGAAGCGGATGCGAGCGTCGATCTCGATGGAATCGATGCCGGGCACAAGCTGCTGTTGATCGCATACGCCGCGTGGGGAGTGGCTTTGCCCCTGGACAGGATCACAAAGGGTTCAGTTGGCAATGTATCCAGCGAAGATGTTGCGAACGCACGTGCCAAGGGTCAGGTGCACCGAGCGATCGCTTCGGTATGGCAAGACAGTGCAGCGGATAACCAGAGAGTCTTCGGGCGAGTTGATGTGCGAACGGTTGATCTCGACTCGCCCTTTGCGCAAGCGTGCGAGGAAGACAACTGCGTCGTCATCAGGACCGCATCTGGTGCGAGCTTCACGTTGCAGGGTCGTGGTGCCGGTGCATATCCCACAGCGGAGTCCGTTCTGGGTGACCTGCTCGCCGTCGCAAGGGAGGTTCGCCGTGGCTGATAAGCAGCGTATCGAGACGCTCCTGGTCCACGGAGTCGGCGCGGAAGGCAAGTCGTATGGCGCGACTGTGGCCCCGATCTATCACACGTCGACTTTCGATCAGGAGTCCGCGACGAGCTATGGCAGGTTCAACTACTCCCGCAGCGCGAATCCCACTCGCGACGCCCTCGAACGCACCCTTGCGGCCCTCGACGGCGCGACGCGGGCGCTCGCATACCCATCGGGTGTGGCTGCGTTGGATGCGCTGAGCTTGCTGCTCGCGCCGGGTGACGAAGTGGTCTGCTCTCGAGACGTATACGGCGGGACGTACCGCTTGTTCGCACAGTCATGGCGTGCGCGTGGCATTGTCGTTCACTTCGTTGATGCGACCGATGACGCGGCGGTGGAGAATGCATGCTCACTCCGCACGCGGCTCATCCATGCCGAAGCGCTGGGCAATCCGCTGCTGTCGGTGTGCGATGTACGCGCTCTCGCGCAGGTAGCAAAGCGACGCGGATCGCTGCTCAGCATCGATAACACCAGCCTCACACCGCTGAATCTGAAGCCGCTGGATCTGGGTGCTGACATCGTCATTCACTCTGCCACCAAGTATCTCAGCGGACACTCCGATCTGACGGCGGGCACGCTTGCAGTGCGTGACGCAGCGTTGGGAGAGCGTCTGGCATTCCATCACAATTCCATGGGCAGCGTGCTTTCCCCCGGGGACTGCGCCCTGCTTTCCCGTAGCCTCGCCACACTTGCCGTTCGGCTTGAGCGTCAGCAAAGAAACGCTGAGGAGTTTGCGTCGCGACTTCACGCCCGCTGGGGAAGCGACACCCGTGCAGATGCGTCACGGACTTCACGGGTCTTGCACCCAAGCCTTTCCAGCCATCCAGGACGCGAAGTGCATCTTCGACAGTCAAGCGGCCATGGCGCGGTGGTCAGTTGGTGTACAGGCGACTCGGAGCGATCAGCACGCATCGCCCAAGGGCTCAAGCTGTTCGCCGTCCGAGTCAGCTTCGGCTCGGTCTCCTCGTCGGTGAGCATGCCCTGCTTTATGTCGCACCTAAGCGTACCTCAAGAGCTGAGCGACTTCATGCCGCCAAGGGACCTGCTGCGATTCTCAATCGGTTTGGAGGACGTGGATGACTTGTGGGCGGATCTGTGCCAGGCGATCAAGTCAGTGGATACAGGAGGGGCGTCATGAGCGTGTTGTCTCGCAAGCGGATTGCTGTGGTCGGTGCAACCGGTGCTGTCGGCCGCGAAGCACTGGCGATTCTGGCCGCAAGAGGCGTGCCCGCCTCGCATGTTCGAGCCGTGGCCTCTGGCCGATCGGAGGGGAGAGAGATTCCCTATGCAGGCGGTTTCATTCGAGTGTCTGGTATCGCGCCAGCAGCCTTCAGCGAAGCCGACATCGCGCTCTTCTGTGCAACTTCGGGCGTGGCAAGGGAGTGGGTTCCCATTGCAACCCGCGCGGGATGCCGGGTCGTTGACAATTCTTCAGCCTTTCGGAGCGACGCTCGCGTACCGCTCGTTGTGCCCGAGATCAACGGCGATCTCGTGACGGACACTGCGATGCTGGTCGCCAATCCGAACTGCTCGACGATCATCATGCTGCTCGCACTCGATCCGCTGCATAAGCGGTTCGGTGCCACCCGCATCAACGTTGCAACCTATCAAGCCGTGTCGGGGGCGGGCACATCGGGCATCGACGAGCTCGACGCGCAGGCTCGGGCAACCCTGAACGGCGACCCCATCACGCCTCGCGTATTCGCCGAACCATGCGCGTTCAATGTCTTCAGCCACAACTCCGCGGTCGATCTGACGACAGGGCTCAACGGCGAGGAGACCAAGATGATCGCCGAGTCACGCAAAATATGGAACGCACCGACGCTCGCCGTTACACCTACCTGCGTGCGGGTACCGGTGTTTCGTGCGCATACACAGGCGATCACAGTCCAATGCAGCGAACCAGCGTTCGAAGTTGAAGTTCGGGATGCTCTTGCTGGAGGACGAGGAGTTCGTCTGATCGACGATCGAGTCGGCAACATGTTCCCGACCCCGCTGAAGGCAACCGGAAATGATGATGTTCTGATTGGCAGGGTCCGTCAGGATCCCGCCGATGACTCTGGTCGCTCCTGGTGCCTCTTCGTGAGCGGCGACCAACTGCGCAAGGGCGCTGCGCTCAATGCGGTGCAAGTCGCTGAACTTTGGGAGTAACTTGACGAAGCCAATCGCAACGCAACAGGTCGCGACCTGCGGACCCTGGGGCGACGGTCACCAGATCGCTTGGCTGTCGCCGGTAACTTCACAGCTGCAGCGACGCTGACCTTCTCCGGACGGACACACCACACTCTTTCTGAGCGTGGCTTCCACTGCGCTTCTCCCGGATCCTGAGCCACTTGCAGGGAAAGCACCTTTGCTTCATCCGGCCGGGCATTCCTGAGCCTTGCTTGCAGCGATCTCCTTGGGACTCTGTTTGCCCAAAGCGCTATGCGGTCGTTTATCGTGGTAGTGGCGACGCCGGGCTTTGACCTTCTGCCTTGCGTCCTCGATCGACATGAACCAGTTCTCATTCAGGCGTTCTGCGCACAACCCACCATTGAAGGCTTCGTTCAGGCCATTATCCGTGGGCTTTCTGCGGCTGCGGACTTCAGCGTGTGCCGCTGCGTGCAGAACGTCAGCAACGGGTCGACTGTGCTGTCGTACGAGTCGCCGCAGGACGAGATCGAAGCACATTCCCTCGCGCGATGGGTCACGCATCGCTGGGCGTTGGAGCCTTGGAGTTTTGCGACCAGCGCGACGGTATCGGCGTGAGGATCGCCGTGACACGCCTGAGTGCCCAGTGTTCTCACCGCTCGCGAGGAAAGGTGGGAGTGCCTTGGGTCGCTCGGTTCGTTGTCGCCGTGGAGCTCTCTCGCTCCCGGAGGGCATGCATCGGTGCGTCGCTACGCTTCGCGTATGCGCCACTCTGAAAGCCATCGATCCCATCGCATCGGCTGGCTGCGTGCGGCGGTGCTGGGTGCGAACGACGGGATCGTGTCGACGGCGAGCCTGATCGTCGGCGTCGCAGCGGCTGACACCGAGCGCAGCGGCATCTTGGTCGCCGGGCTGGCGGGGCTTGTGGCGGGCGCGATGTCGATGGCGGCGGGCGAGTATGTGTCGGTGAGTTCGCAGGCCGACACCGAGGCCGCCGACATGCAGCGAGAGAAACACGAACTGGCGACGCAGCCCGAGGCCGAGCATGCAGAGCTTACCGCGATCTATATGAAGCGTGGGCTGGATGAAGCACTCGCGGCGCAGGTCGCCACGCAGCTCACGGCCAAGGATGCGCTCGGTGCTCACGCACGCGACGAACTGGGCATCACCGAAGAACTCGCGGCCCGACCGGTGCAAGCCGCCTTCGCGTCGGCGGGCACGTTCACGGTCGGGGCTGCGCTCCCGCTGCTGCTGGTGTTGGTGTTGCCCAAGGAGTGGCTCGTGTGGGGCGTCTCCGCGGCATCACTCTTGTTCCTCGCGCTGCTGGGGTCGCTCGCGGCTCGCGCGGGCGGTTCGCCGGTGCTCAAGTCCGCCGCTCGCGTGACGTTCTGGGGTGCTCTGGCGATGGGGCTGACGGCGGGCGTGGGCGCGATCTTCGGCACGAAGTTGTGAACGGGGGCGGGTAGTCGAGTGCCCAATGCCGCGCGGGCGGAGCTGGCTTGCAACCAGATGCTTCCGGCGCAAGGCACTTTGCCCGCGCGGCTTCACGCGAAGTGCTTGAGGGTTACGCGGTTGGCCGCAGGCACTTCGCCGCGTTCAAACGCGGTCGCGTTGGTGATGGTGGTGTGGGCGATGGCAGTGCAGGCTTCGTGGGTAAAGAAGCCTTGGTGGGCGGTGATGAGCACGTTGGGGAAGGTCATGAGCCTTGCGAAGACATCGTCTTGCAGCGCTTGTCCGGAGAGATCGCGGAAGAACAGGTCGCCTTCTTCTTGGTAGACGTCCAGCCCCACGCTGCCGATGCGGCCGGCCTTGAGGGCAGCAATCAGCGCGGGCGTGTTGATCAGTGCGCCGCGGCTGGTGTTGATGAGCATGGCGTGAGGCTTGATGCTCGCCAACGCTGCGGCGTTGATGAGGTGCTTGGTCGCGGGCGTGAGCGGGGCGTGCAGGGTGATGATGTCACTCTCTTTGAGCAACTGCGCCAGAGGCACGAAGGCGACGCCCATCGCGGCACACGCGGAGTTGGCTACGGGATCGCTGGCGAGCAGGCGGCAACCAAAGCCGTGGAGAATTCGGCAGACAATCTCGCCGATCTTGCCGGTGCCCACAACGCCCACGGTCTTGCCGTGCATGTCAAAGCCCATGAGGCCACCCAGGGAAAAGTTCTGCTCGCGGACGCGATTGAAGGCGCGGTGGGTCTTGCGGTTGAGCGTGAGCATGAGAGCAACAGCGTGCTCAGCCACGGCGTGGGGCGAATATGCGGGCACACGCGCAACGGCGATGCCCACACGATCCGCAGCCGCAACATCAACATGATTGAAGCCTGCGGAACGCAGCAAGAGAAGCCTGGTGCCTTGCGCCGCGAGAGCTTCGAGCACCGGCGCGGAGGCATCGTCGTTCGCGAAGATGCACACGCCGGGAAACTCGCGAGCCAGCGGCACAGTTGCGAGCGAGAGGCTGGCATCAAGATGGGTGAGGGCGTGGTCCGCCCGGGCGTTGGCCGCCGCGAAGAACGGGCGTTCGTAGGCTTTGCTTGAGTAGAGGGCGATGTGCATCGTGCAAGGCCTTTCAGAGAGGGGGCGTCTGCTGTGCGAAGCCTTGGCATGACAGGCGACGACAGCGTCGAAGCATGAAGATCAACCGTAGCGAGCGGGTTTGTTGGCGCAGCGTGAACCGGCGGAGGGGGCTCGCTCGCGAACCCGCCCACGGCGTCAATCATCGTCGTCTGCTTTCGTGCCTTCCTTGCCGCCCGACTCCTCGCCGCCCTCGTTCTCGCCCAGTTGCAGCACGGTGCCGATGAGCGGAAGCGTGGTGGTTTGCGTGGCGGGGTTGTAGCTGCGGATGAGGGCACCGGCCCAAACACCAGCGATGGCGAGGAAGACCACGGCGATGATCGGCTTGGCCGACGCAATCGCGTCGGAGGGCTCGGCCTGCTTCTTGCCGTGGATCATGCTCAGCGTGATGTTCTCGCGGTGGCGAACTGTGTGGAGCGCGACACCCAGCACGTGAGCGACAACGAAGCCGACGGTGACCCATGCGAGGACTTCATGAACCTCCTTTACACCCTCGTTGCCCTGGCCCAGCATGATGCCGGTGACGGCCATCGCCAGTATCAGCGCGAGCAGCGCGAAGATCGCCAGGGCTGAGCCGGGGTTGTGCCCGATGTAGCGCTTGCCGCCGCCCACGACCGTGCCCTTCATGTACTCGATTACCGCGGCGGGCCCGAAGATGAACGTCCCGAACTTCGCGTAGCGCGTGCCGGCGATGCCCCAGAAGATGCGGAGACAGACCATCAGCGCGACGGTCAGGCCGATCATCGCGTGGTACGGGAAGAGCGGGCTGTGTTCTCCCAGCGCCAGCGCGATGATCGCCGCGGCGATGAAGGCGCCCGAGAGCAGCCAATGGAAGAGGCGGGTGGGCAGATCCCAGATGAGGACGGGGTTCATAGGCGGCTCCTTGGGCAGCCCCGATGCGGAGCGGCCGATGCGATGCCGCTCGGGACGCAAACACGCTCCAGCGCCACGCCATGCGTCCCGACAACCACGACCCCAGTCATCCTCGTCAACCCGGCACGCTGAGACTTGGGCGAGAATAGAAGACTAATTCGTCTATTATAGCACAGTGCAAGGCTCTGCCCTTTTCATGTATCGCAACCGCACGCTGACGTGTCGCGTCCGCCTGAGCGGCGCGGGACGGGCCGAGGTCTTCGTCGCCTTCACACCCACCGACACACCTCTGCTCGGTGATTTCAACGCGTTCCGCTCCGTGCAGAGCGTGTCGTACGAGTCGCCGCAGGGCGGCATGCAAGCACGTTGCACGGCCCGCTAGGTGACGCGGAGCGGGGCGTTTGGTCCGCGGAGTGATACAAGCAGCGCGACTGTGGCGGGATGATGTCCGTTGCCGGCAGCGCGGCGGACGAGATCGCCGCTCGCAGGATGGGCGGCGGCGGCGTGGTTGCTTGGTCTTATGCGTGCTGATCATACGCGTATGTCGCGTCCGCAGCAGCGCGGTCGCCGTTGCGGGATCGCGATCATGCGAATGGGATTAGTTGAACCACTGGATCGAGCCGGTCGCGAGGTCGTAGACGCCGCCCACAACCACCAGCTCGCCCTTGGCCACGCGCTCGGCGAGGACGGGGCTGCGATCGGTAATGTTGCGCACGGTGATCCGCACGTTCTCTTCCACGATCGCCTCGACGAAGCCCGCGTTCTTGGATGTATGCGGGCCTTGCGGGAACCGTGCCTTGGCGGCCTCGACGGCGGGCTTGATGTTCGCAAGCGTCTCGGTCAGGTTGCCGAGCTTGGCATCATCGGCCGCACCCTTGATCGCGCCGCAGTGGGTGTGCCCGAGCACGACGATTGCCTTGGCGCCGGCCAGAGCGGTCGCGAACTCCATGCTTCCCAGGAGATCGGTGTTCTCGAAGTTGCCCGCCACGCGGCCGACGAAGATGTCGCCGATGCCCTGATCGAAGACGATCTCGGGAGGAACGCGGGAATCCAGGCACGAGAGCACAACGGCCTTGGGATGCTGGCCTTCGGCGGTGCCATGAACCTGGGCCAAGTAGTCGAAGTGCGTGGGCTTGTTGGCCACGAACCGCGCGTTGCCGGCCTTGAGATCCGCGACGACCTGCGCGGGCGTCAGGGCCTTCTGGGCTTCCGCCGTGAGCACGCTCTGCACCGAAGCGCCATGGCCCGAGCCCGACGAGTGCGAATGAGTGGACTGGCACCCGCTCATCACCGTGAGGGCGCAAGCTCCCAAACCCAAAGCGGCCAGCACGAAGCGGGAAGGGAACGGACGCTCACGTGAAAACTCGGAAGTGACTGTGTTCATGCAGGAACTCCTATGTCAAACATGCTAGGATGACGAAGCACTCAAACTGGCCAGGGCTCGCGATGACACAGGTCGGTGTGGTGCTGAAGAGAGAGTAAAGTCGGGGTGACAGGACACGGTGTGAACTTTTGTCCAAGGAATCCGACTCTGGGAGCCAGAAACGCGGCATTTGCTGAGCGTGAAGTCGTGAATGACCGAGGGACAACCTCCGCGTTCCCTTCACACCCTGCCCCGTCGTGAAGAACGGCTGGCGGCCGAGCGGACGGCCATCGTCGCGGGGCCTGTTGACCGGGAACCTCCGTGCCCCACGACGCCTCTCAAGGATCGCGGGCACGCTGCCTTCTCCCGTCGAGTGCCACCCGCGAGTGTCTTCCCAAGGAGTGCCGCACATGTTCCTGCGAATGGTCTATGACGACAAACTGGCCGAGGCCGCGTATCTGATCGGGTGCCAACGCACCGGGGAAGCCATCGTCATCGACCCTGAGCGCGACGTGGACCGCTACGAGAAGATCGCGGCGGCCAACGGCCTGCGAATCGTCGCCGTGGCCGAGACCCACATCCACGCCGACTTCATCTCGGGCGGGCGTGAACTGGCCGAGAAGGGCGCGAAGGTCCATGTCTCCGACGAGGGCGACGCCGACTGGAAGTACCAGTGGCTCGACAAAGAGATGGGCGGCGGCGAGTACAACTACCGCCTGCTCAAGGATGGCGACACCTTCATGGTCGGCAACATCGAGTTCAAGGCCGTCCACACGCCCGGGCACACGCCCGAGCACCTCTGCTT
>JALHOJ010000053.1:0-9086 GCA_022843045.1 Phycisphaerales bacterium | reverse complement strand
ACTTCGTGTTCGTCGGCGATCTCGGCCGGCCCGACCTGCTGGAGTCTGCCGCGGGGTTTGCGGGCAAGGCCGATCCATCGGCCCACCGGCTCTACCAGACCGTGCGCAAGTTCATGGCTTGGCCCGACTACCTGCAGGTATGGCCGGCGCACGGCGCGGGGAGCGCGTGCGGCAAGGCGCTTGGTGCGGTGCCCCAGAGCACCGTTGGCTACGAAAAGATGTTCAACGCCTCGGTGCTGGCAGCCAAGACCGAGCAGGGGTTCGTGGACTTCATCCTCGACGCCCAGCCCGAGCCACCTCTCTACTTCGCGCGCATGAAACGAGACAACAAGGTGGGGCCAAAGGTGCTTGGCGGAGTGCCGACGCCACGCGAACTGTCGGTGGACGACCTGAAGAAGGTCGTCGAGAAGAAGGCGATGGTCATTGACACCCGGCCGTGGGCCGCGTTCAAGCAGGGTCATCTTCCTGGGGCTTTGCATCTGCCGCTGAACAACACGTTCAACACCGATGCGGGCTCTCTGATCGGCGAGCACGATGTGATCCACCTCATCATCGAGCCGTCGCGCGTGGACGAGGCCGTGCGAGATCTGATCCGCGTGGGACTGGACAGGTTCTGCGGCTGGTACGACGCGGGTAAACTCGATGCGTTCGTGGCGGCAGGCGGGACACTCGTGCCGACCGCGGAAGTCACTGTGAGCGACGCACGTGTCCTCCTCGACACGACCAAACCCTTCGTCCTCGACGTACGCCGCAAGACCGAGTTCGCCGAGGGGCACATCGCTGGAGCGACCAACATCGCGCACACGCGGCTGCTCTCTCGCCTGGCCGAGGTGCCCAAGGACCGCCCCATCCTCGTCAACTGCCGCAGCGGAGCGCGGTCGGCGCGGGCCTGCTCGCTCTTGCAACGCCACGGCTACGAAGTCACCAACCTCGCGGGCGGTATGCTCGCTTGGGAAGCGGCCAAGGTGCCGGTTGAACACTGAACCGCGGCCTCACGAGCGTGTGATGGCACAGCCCACGCTCCCGAGGCTGCATGAGTCCACGACGCTTGTGCCACTCGCTGGACAGCAGGATGCTGCAAGAGGGATGATCGCATGATCTGGGCGTGGTTCGGAGCCGCGGCGGTCGGGCTTTCGCTGGGGCTGCTCGGCGCTGGGGGGGCGATCCTGACTGTGCCGATCTTGGTCTATCTCGTCGGGCACGACGAGAAGAGCGCGATCGCTGAATCGCTGGCAATTGTCGGCGCGATCGCCGTGGCCGGGGTCATCCGGGCCGCGATGCAGAAGCGGGTGGACTTTCGGAGCGCCGCACTCTTGGCCGTGCCCGGCATCATCGGGACCTACGCCGGTGCTCACGCGGCCAAGTTCATCCCCGGCGCGGTGCAACTGGTCCTGCTCTCGGTGCTCATGCTCACGGCGGCGACACTCATGTTCAGGTCGCGCCCCGCGCTGCCTGCTTCGTCCACCGACTCGTCCTCATCTCCCGCACTCCCATCGCGCGGCCCGCTCTGGGTCATCGCGGTGCAGGGCATCGGCCTCGGACTCGCCACGGGGCTGGTCGGCGTCGGCGGCGGATTCCTCATCGTCCCCGTGCTCGTGCTGCTGCGCAAACTTCCCATGCCCATCGCGATCGGCACCAGTCTGGCGATCATCGCCGTCAACTCCACGACGGGCTTTCTCAAGTATCTCTCGATGCTGGGCGAGCAGACCGGACCCGGCGGCGCGGTCCTGCGCGTCGATTGGAACATCATCGGCGTGTTCATCGCCATCGGCATCGCGGGCAGTCTGATCGGCAGCGCCCTGGCGGGCCGGATCAACCAGAACACGCTCAAGCGGATCTTCGCGGTCTTTCTCGTCGTCATGGCCGGGTACATCCTGGTCCGGCAGGCCCCGCGGGTGATGCCGGGCGTCTTCGGCCCCGCCGCTCCCGTCGCTCCCGGCGCTTCTTCAAATGCCGCATCCGATCGGGAACCTTGAGCCTGCTTCTCGCCTCCAAAGAACGTCCACTCCGATATCTCACCCTCGCCGTCCGGCATCACGCCCCGCGGCACTCGCAAGGAGCCCCCCATGACCGCGATCGCCAACAACAGCCCGACCAGCACCACGACGCTCACTTCCGCGCCGTCTGTGACCGCGCCGTTCCAAGAGGCCACCCCCGCGCAGGTCCGCCAGTGGCTGCGCAGCGGCGAGGCGGTCCTCATCGACGTGCGCGAGCCCGACGAGTTCGCCCGCGAGCACATCGCAGGCGCCACGCTCCTCCCGCTCTCGCGCTTCGACCCCGCGCAGGCACTGTCCAAGGCCAAGCCGGGTCAGCGGATCGTGATGCAGTGCAAGAGCGGCCGCCGCTCCGCCGACGCCTGCCGCCTCGCCGCGCCGCTCGCGGCCTCGGGCCTGCCGGTCTTCACCCTCGCGGGCGGCATCGAGGCGTGGAAGAAGGACAACCTCCCCGTCGAACTCAACACCAAGGTCTCGGGGATCAGCGTGATGCGCCAGGTGCAACTGGTCATCGGCCTGTGCGTGCTCGCCGGGTCCGCGCTGGCATGGTTCGTCGACCCACGCTTGGTCGCCATCCCCGCCTTCTTCGGCGCAGGCCTCACCTTCGCCGGCGCGAGCGGCACCTGCGCCCTGGCCACGATGATCGGATGGATGCCATGGAACAAGGCCGCCAAGAGCGGAGCCTCGTGCACGACCGGCTCGTGCGGGTGAGTGTCAGCGTGGACGGCGGATGACAACGGCCCCAGCATTCGCCGGGGCCGTCGGAGGTTCCATTTCACTTGTCGCGGTTCAGGGCATTACGCCGCGATGGTCGCCTGCGCCTGCTCGCTCCAAGGCCCGCGCTCGCCGGTCGGCGAGACCCACCGCATCCACACGTAGTTGGTCTTGCCGCCGTCGGTGGAGTCGAAGTTCATCACGTACGGCGCGTTGGTGTCCACGGCGACGAAGCGGAGATCGTTCTCGCCGGTGGGCGGCGTGGTGCCGACCTTGTTCCAGATTTCAACGCCCAGCGCACCAGCGGGCTTGGCCTTGCGGGTGGGCGTGGCCGAGTCCACGAAGCGGAGGGTTTGCTGCAGGCGGTTGCCGCACTCGATCGAGCAGATGGGCGCGGTGGTCGGCGGGCCGATGGGCGTCGGGGCCTGAGCAACCGTGATGCCCAGCGACGCCTTCTCGGCATCGCTCACCACGGCGGACGCCTGCAAGCGGCGCACGAGCGGCCGGATCGCGGCGACATACGCGGCGCGGGCTTCGTCTTTCGTCTGCTTGGCAGCCTTGGCCGCGTTGACAGCGGCGACGTGCGCGGGGAAGGCGGTGGTCCAGCCGGTCTGGGCCGCGGTGATCGGCGCCATATCGGCGGCGACCAAGCCGAGCGCGACCAAGTTCGCGTTGGCGTAGGTCACGAAGTTGGATTGCCACGCCTGAAAGTTCGCATCGGGACCGGGGATGTAGTCAGCCATGATTCAGTGTCTCCATCAATGGATTCGGCGGCTTGCTCGTGGACAAGTCCAGCCGCTACCCAAGCCGTCAATCGGCACGCGGACGACACTCCGGGGTGCATCGACGGCCCGACGGGGCGACTTGAGCGCGCGCCGAATATTTTGTCAGGTTGCGAGAACCTACGACGCCTGCTTGATTTCGGCGTCGGTCCATCCGCGACCTTTGAGCCCTCGGACCAAGTAGTCATCGGGTGGCGTGAACTCGGGCGAATGCGGCATCGTCATCTTCGCGGGCACCATCGCGCGTACGAAGTCGATGCCCGCGTCCAACTTCTGCTTCGTGAGCTTCTTCAAAACACGCGAGTTGATAGCCGTCTTGCCTCCGGGCAGCAGTCCGAGTAACCCAAAGTCGTAAGCACGGTGCAAAAGCGGGTTCAGCGCGATCCCGTTACGTGGCTCATCCGTGCTTGTAGGATCGGACACGGGCACGACATGCGCAAAGTCCGTCTCCAACGCCCCAGCGGGGCGTCGGGGTGTAGCCACGGGTGGAGCGGGGCCGCTTTGGGCCCTGCGGAACCCGTGGAAAGCGATTCCCCCTATCTCTTTCTTCTCACCCCGGAGGGGCGAAGGATTCCTCATGCCCGGCACGTACTCCCAACTCCTGCTCCACATCGTCTTCTCGACCAAAGGCCGTACTCCTTGGATCAGTCAAGACATCGCCGGACGCTTGTATCCGTACATCGGCGGCATCGTCCGGGCCGAAAGGGGCGTCCTCTACGACATCGGCGGCGTGGAAGACCACATCCACATGTACCTCCGCTGGCGGCCCGACGGCTCGATCTCGGACCTGATGCGCACGGTCAAGGCCCGCTCGTCGAAGTGGGTTCACGAGACGTATCCGAATCTCGCCGAGTTCGCGTGGCAAGAGGGGTACAGCGTCTTCTCCGTCAGCAAGTCGCAGGAAGAAGCCGTGAAGAAGTACATCGCCGCCCAGGCAGAGCATCACAAGAGGGAAGATTTCAAATCTGAGTTGTTGCGGATACTCCGCGTTCACGGCATTGAGTTCGACGAGCGCTATGTGTTTGACTGAATCACAGCGTTCACGCGCAAGTCCTCTGCCCCTTCGGGGCAGGCGAGAGAAAACGGATCCACTTCCACGGGTTGCGCTGCGCCCGGCTGTCGCCGGGCTGCGCTTCACCCGTGGCTACATCCCGAAGCCCCTATGGGGCTTTCAGCGAACGGAGCCGCTCTGCTCGACTTGGCGCTTTCGACCAATAGCGTGATCGCCACCATTGACGCAACGTGTCCAGACGGCATCGCTGAAGACCTTTTGCGCGGCGGCGAGATCGTCGGGCAGCTTCCCGCAGGTATCGCAACGCTCAACGACGATCCACGACTCACCGACGTCGAGCCTGCAACACGGCACGGCGGGGACACGAAGTCCTGATCCGTCGCATCCCTCACAAGTTCTCTTCTTCATGCTTCGCTCTCCGCAGAGCCGACCAAGCTCCACAACCTGCCATCGTATTTGACGAGCCCTCGCTTCTTCAGCTGCTGCTGAGCCGTTCGCACCGCATGTTTCCATTTCTTGCCGAAACGCTTGCCGTCGATCACGCGATCGATGCTGTCGTCACACAGGTCCGGGTTCAGCTGCTGCACCAGTGTGTGGATTTCCGTCGTCGGCAGCGGTCCCCGCCGCGCGAGCAAGAGCATAATCGTCTTGGCGAACACGGTGTGCATCGCTCCGCCCGCGAGGCGCAAGCGAATCAGTTCGGTTTCGGCGGAACGCACCGCGTCTTTGAAAGCACGCTTGAGGGTTGGATCGACCTTGGCACGTTGGCGAGCAAACGTCTCCTTGACGACTCTTGCGGCATCAGCGTACTGCCGCATCGAGTCGGGCGTGACACATGCGCCGATGGATTGGAAATCGGCGATGTCAGCTCTGATCTGACCGACCAAGCCCGAGTCTTTGATCTCGACGCCGTACTCGGCGTTGCGGTAAAACGCTCCGGCGGTCAGGTTGCCCGAGGTCACGATCGCTCGCTCGCTGTCTGCGATGTAGACCTTCGCGTGCAACGCGGGCACGTGCCAGATCGAGCACCTCTCGTAACCAGTTGCAAGCCCCGCCAGCGCATCAGCGTCGAGGGAGCCGTCACAAAGATGCCCGGGGGACAAGTCCGTCACTACTTCCAAACGACCCTGCTGCCGCACCGAGGCACTCAGATGGTCCGAGACAACTTTGGTGCCGTCTGCCGTGATGTATGGTGCGGCGATTACGAGTTCCCGCTGGGCGCTGTCGATGAGCTCGATCAGAGCGTGCCTCCAACCGCGATGCAAGGGGCGAATGGCGACCATTTAGTTCGTATCGTATATCGAGGAAGCCGGCGCGTGGGGAGCCGGTATCCATGCGCCGCCAATATCGAGTACGAACGAGCCGTCGGGTTTCAGAATGCGGCGGATCTCTTCGCAGAAGGGCAGGAACCAAGCCAAGTATCGGTCGATTGGTTCGTTGCCGTATTCCTTCTGCCGTGTGAGCGCAAAGGGCGGGCTGGTGAAAACCAGATCGACGGATTCCGACGGAATCTTCCGCATTCCGGCGAGCGAGTCACCGAGGAAGGCCGCGCCCTTGTTGGTGTGGTAGTAAGGCTTGACCGTACCGAGGCCCACATCGGCGAGCCACGGGAGATCGGTCTTCGGTTTTCCGGTCGCAATCATCGCGTTTCTCCAAGGTCTGGACGATGGTACGCGATCCTAACGGAAAACGCACGCGTGTGGCAAGCGGCACACGCCCGACCACTACAGATAGCGTAGTCCGGGTCAGGCGGCCACAGTAGCTGTGGTCACCTCCGACCACGGCCCCTTTTCGCCCCGCGTGTTGACCCAGCGGGCCATGTAGACGGCGGTTTTGCCGCCTTCGCCCGCCTTGAACTCGGCGCGGAAACTCGGCTTGGTCGTCATGGTCAGGAACGTGAGCGCGGCGGGGTCCTTGGCGAGCATCAGAAGCGAGGGGTATGATTTTCCGAAGCACTGGATGTCCTTGTGAGGATCTTTGTGTCGTTCGCTTTCAGCCGATAGGAGGTCGCCATGGCACACGCAATCCAACCCGCCGGCACGCTGACCACTCGCCACGACGATGCTCTGACCATCATCGCACTCGCCGCCCTCGCGTGCATCGTCGGATACGTGGTCAGCCCGTCGCTGCTTGGCATCGAGATGTCGTACGCCGGTGGCGCCGCGGTCATTGTCGGCATCGGCGCGGTCGTGTGCGCCCGGCTCGGGCCGCGTGCGGCCCGGATGACGACGGCCTGCGTCGTGCTCGGTCTGGTGTTGATCCGCGCAGCGTCGGCGGTTCTGCCGGGCGTGTTTGTGCAGCCGCACGGCGCACCCTCGCTGCTCGACAGCGTGGGGATGGTGATCCTTCTTACAGCCGCTGTCATGATGCTGGTTGTCGCATCAGGCCGCCGCTGAACGCGCAACCCCCGCCGCGGACCAGCGTCGACAGTAAAAATCTCACGCCGCCACCGTCGCCGTCGTGACCTCCGACCACGGCCCCTTTTCGCCGCGGGTGCTGACCCAGCGGGCCATGTAGACGGCGGTTTTGCCGCCCTCGCCCGCCTTGAACTCGGCGCGGAAACTTGGGCGGGTGGTCATGGTCAGGAACGTGAGCGCGGCGGGGTCGGTCGGCGCGGGTTGGTCCGCATCCACCAGTTTCACCCACACCTCGGCCCCGAGCACGCCCGCGGGCCGGGCGCGTCGCGTCGGCGTGGACTCATCCACCAGCCGCAGTTGGTGCGTGAGCCGCTGACCGCTCTCGACCAGCGCGAGCGGGCGCGACGACGGCGCGGGGGCTGGCGTCGGCGAGGTGTCCCGCACCGTGATCCCCATCTCGGCGCGGTCGGCGTTGGTCGTCTTGGGCCACCCCTGCACAAAGTTGGTCACGGGCCGGACTTCCTTCTCCAGCGCCGCGCGGGCCGCGTCCTTGGCCTGCCGCGCCCCTTCGGCCCGCTGCTGGGCCGCGACGTGCGCGGGGTACTGCGCTTTCCACGTGTCCAGAGCCTTCTTGAGCGCGGCGAGAAGGTCTTGGTCGAACCCTTGGGACTCGTAGAACTTCGAGACCGCGTCGTAGTAGTGCTGCGCCCACGCCGAGAAATCGCCATCGGGCCTGGGCATGTAGTGTTCGCCTGAGCGGGCCATGTTCGAGCCTCCAAACGCCGATGAATCCCTCGCGGGGCGCGGATCGTCCTCTCCGGACAGCAAACCCGCGACGCGATGATTCGGTCGTCAGACGCGATCATCGGCCCGTCGGACGCGACACTTCAGTCGGCAAACGCGACAATCGACAAATCGCACGCGATAGGCCAATCGGCGGACGCGACAGGCCAGCCGTCGCGTGCGACGGGCGAGCCGTCAGACGCGACAAACGAATCGGCGGACGCGACACGCGACCCGTCAGCTAGCGGCGCAGGTGCCGTGGATGGATCAAGCGGGGAGTGCCGGGGGGCGGCAGATCCCGGTAGTTCAGAAGTCGTCGCGTTCGGGCTCTTCGTCGTCGTAGTCGGTGTCCTCGATCGTGTCGCTTTGGGCCGATACAAGCACGCGACCCTCATCGAGGCCGTTGCTGACCCACTCCAACAACTGATCTTCGGTGACTCCTCGCGTCCCGATCCAGCCGTCGCTCAACAGATCTGTGAAAGAGGTTTTGCAGAGCCATCGCTTTGCCGTCTCAAACGAGACGGAGGTGCCACCGCGCGGGCCAGTGGGGGTCGCGGTCAAGTGTTCGTAGTGCGAGAGGTTGAGATACATTCCTCGGGTCAGTTCGTCGGAGTCCATCTCCAATCGGTCGCGCTTCACGAGCTTGAAAAAGAACGGATCATCGCTGAGACGAAACAGCTCGCTCCCCGAGCGCGCGGCACCAGCTTGGCGGAACGCGCTGCGGAACTGGATCATGCGATCTACTTCCACCGCAGCCTGATTGTCGAGCCTGAATGCCCAGCCTTGGCCAGTTTGCTCCATCATCTTGTACTGGACCAGCGTGAACGCGCCGTAGCGGTGGTTGAAGTAGAGCAGGTCCGCGCCGGTCGCCGTCTCAAGCTGCCGCCGGTTGCCGATCACGACATCCAACACATGCCGCCCGCGCTGAAAGCGGAAGCCGTCGCCGACATCCTCGGACTTCAGGAAGCCCGGTATCCGCCGTGCGTCGTGATGGATGACGACATCTTCCGTAAGCCCGCCCGCGAGGCCTTGGCTCAACTTCGTAACGCTCGGTGCAGCGGTCTCGGTGCGCTGCAAGAGACCGGAGAAGTTTGCAAAGACGCCCCTTCGACCAATGCCCGCTGCTTCAAGCGCCGTGCCGATGGCATCGCGGGCCTGGAAGAAGACTGCCGCTCCCGTGACGTCGAAGTCGAATCGCTTCTGCTCCCGTCGCTTTTGCAGCCGTTCGAGTTCGGCGATCGCGTCTGGCCGTAAGCGTTTGACCGCGTCCCACATGGCGTTCCAAAGTGGTGCAGTGGGACGCCTGACGGACTCGAAATTGAGCTTGTCGAACTCCTCGTGAAAGCTGCCTGGAATGGCGCTGCGAAGCTGCGGAGTCGGGAGATCTAGCTTCACGCAGTCGTAGAACCGGCCTTTGATCTGGCCAGTTGCTCCGCCGGTGGTC